>JAERTH010000030.1 GCA_016844955.1 Fidelibacterota bacterium
GCTGAGCTGCCGGTCATGAGACCAAGTATTTTTATTGTCACTATAAATTCTCCATGAGCAGAACTATAAATACCACAATATTGATCCCTGCAAAATACATTTTATTAACTATATTCAGCTACTTTTGTACAAATAATTCACCAGGCAGGGGTAAGTTTGTCTAAATCTCTTCTAAAATTTGCAATGCTATTGATATTCGCGACTCAACTTCTATCCCATGGCAAAGGTACGCTTGCAGGGGTGATCACCGACAAGCAAACTGGCGATCCTATCGTTGGCGCAAATGTATTTCTCCCAAAGTCCAATCTTGGAGCCGCGGCAGATATGGCGGGGCGCTACTTGATAGTTAATGTATCAGATTCACTCAGAGTTACAGTAAAATGTCACATAATTGGCTATAAAGCTGAAAGCATAAACAACGTAAAAATTACAGCTGGTGACACTACAATTGTAAATATTGAAATGGAAGTACAAGTTTTACAGGGTGAACCACGGAGACTATGTAATTCAGATTTGCTTAGTCATAGAACCTGGTTCGCAAGAACCATGTTTGAACATTTGTCCGATTATTCGGTGGGTGAATTGATTGGCTACCATACGGGAAGTCTGGATGATCATGCTCTTGGTGGACATTCTGGTGAAGGCAATTTTTTGATCGATGGTCTGGGAGGTTTTGATCCCTTCGGATATCCTATTGGAGCAGACCTTCCCATATCTGCGATCAATAGTTGGAGTGTTGTTGAGGGCGGCTTGGATGCTCAATATGGATTGGCTCAGTCTGAAGTCCACAATATGTATCAAAGCAGTAAGAAATTTGTTAGGTATACTGGGGCGGGAATGGGTCTTGACGGGCAGGAATTTAGCTCTGGGGGTTCAGACATTCCGGGGGACAAGTTCAGACACTCCCTTAGCCAGCTTGATTTTTCGTGGAAGGGAACTCACAAAAAAATTAGAACTGGCTATGCAGTCGCCGGTGAAGTGCGACGAGATGGTGGGCGCTGGAAAAATGATGATACGAATTCAGAGAAGATTTATACCTCGATAAAGATGTGGCCAAGCTCGAAACATGGAGTAAGAATTGTGGGATTCGGCTCACACGTTTACAGGGGGAAACATGATCGGCGTTATGCAGGTCTGAGCTATGAAACTGAAGATCGGGATGGGGACGGTGTCCTTGATCGGGCCTATGCCCTTAGCAATCCTGATCCAAACGATAAACGTATAATTATTCACGATTACGATGGGGATGGAGATCGGATTCATGAGGATCTCAACTGGAATGGTACCCTGGATGAAATTGATTTTAATCGGGATGGTGATTATGATGACCAGCGCGATATGCTGTCTGCTCTGGCCACAAGAAATTCCTGGGACGGGTTGCTGTCAGTTCGGTGGTTCTGGCGTATCAGTGCTAGGCAATACTTCGAGGTAAGTGCGCAAACGAGACAGACCAGGTCCTTACTCAACTCAAATGAAAGTCTAGAGGAAGATCGAAATGGGAATGGTCTGTTAGATGCCGGTGAAGACTATAATGGCAATAATGAACTGGATCCTGCTGGCTGGGATTTACTTACGGACAGAGATAACGATGGGTTCATTGACGCATCTCAATATTCGAACTGGAATCCTGACAAAAAGCTGAGTGAATGGGGTGATCGCTCTGGTGAAAATTGGAAAGCCTGGTCTGATATCCAGCTTGGCGACAATGCAGGAACCATGGATGGCTATAAGCTTTATGGTGATGGCTACAACTTTGATCCCACGCGTTGGGCCTATGAGTCGAGAAATGCATATTCTGCCAGTGCAAAATTCACCCGGAGTAATCGCAAATATGATATAACAATCCTGGGAGTAGAAGCACATTTAGTGGATGCGTTCTTCCATGGTGTGGCTTTTCCTGAGGGCGGCGGAGGATACTTGTTTGAGCCTCGATATGGGAATCAAAAGGGACAGGGAGATTCGACATCAACCACAGTGCGACCGCAGTTGACCAGTGTTTTTTTACAACATCAAGTGAATAGAAGCGTTCTGAGAAAATTCAGGCTTGACATGACTGCGGGTTTACGAGCCGAGAGATATGATACTGACCTGGATCAAACCTTGGAGACTCAATACTATTACCCCTTGGCAACCCCGTTTATGCAAAAGGACTATTCTCCCCAGGTCGTTTTGAGCCCTCGTATCAAATTGAAGATTCGCTGGAGTGATTGTGTGCGTTTTTATGCTGATTACGGAAAGTACTACCATTCTCCCAAAGATGTTTTAGAGCTTACAGAGATGTACGAGGTAGGCATCAAGTTCGGATACAAAAACACGGTTTCGGAGCTAAAATATTTTAACCGTGTTTCGCCTAATACTACAACATTCACATCTGATTATGAATCCGGGATGTTTCATGCTTTCCCGCTGGAAATATTGCGCTCCACAGCGTCAGGAGTGAAATTTCGTTTCGTCAAGCCCTATGGACACAATGCAAACTTCATTTTTAACTACACCTATGGCAAATCCGAGTTTGTCACAGAAGAAAACTTTGGTAGCGGTTATTGTTCAAACTGTCCTCCTGATTCAAACGAATACACCTATTTTCAACCCTGGGATCAGCGACATTCAATATCTGCAGTTTTAAATCTGGACTATCACAAACATCGCATGGGTGCTATTCTGCTGGCTAAATATGGCAGCGGATACCCATACGTTGCCTCCATGTACAGCGTTTACGAGGAGCGGCTGCCTTCTACCAGCAATATGGACCTGTACCTGTACAAGGATTTCGACCTGCGTAGGAAATTTAAAGGGCGTCCTATACGCTTCAACCGCGCCAGGATCTTTGTTGAAGTAAAAAATGTATTTGACCGCAGAAATATTGTCCAGCTATATGATGCGGGTTGGTACCATCACTATACCGAAATTCAAGATCAATACGAAAACGGAAATATTGAGTTCTTTGGTGGGGAGGACGACCTGCAAAATGGAATTGATGATGATGATGATGGCTACATCGATGAGACCATCCACGATGAGTACTGGGTCCGCATGGACGGAGATGGGGATGGCGTCCTGGATGAAGCCAAAACGCATCCGGCAGGGGGGTGGATTGGTCATCCACAAGCATATGGCGAACCCAGGGTCTGGAGGCTGGGTATCACCTATTTGTTTTAACTGATTTCCATTTAATCCAAAATATTTCTGCTGATTGATTTTCATTCCACTTCGGATTGATCCCGACTATCTTGCCTCGCTATTAGAGAATTTGACCCGCCGCCGTATGTGGTACAGGGTCGTGAATAAATTGATGGGAGAGATTTGTGGATATCAAAATTGAAGTTGGGAAACCTCACGAAAGAACGATGAAAGTTCATGTTGAATGGACAGAGATGGAACCCGGTTTCGAAAAAAAACTTGCCAAGCTGAATAAACAGGTCAAACGACCAGGTTTCAGACCGGGAAAAATTCCCCGTAAAATCATGCTGCAGTCATATGGTCACAGCGTCCTGGCCGAAATTCTGGATGAGACGGTTCAGGCTGCCTATTACAAGGGTATTATTGATCATAACTTGGCTCCCATCGACCAGGGCAGCATTGAGGATATGTCAGAATTCGATATTGGCAAGGACCTAGAATTTACTATGAAGCTTCAGGTCGAGCCTGATTTTGAAATGTTCGACTACAAGGCAGGTTTCAAGATTACAAAAACCGAATATTCCGCTACGGATGAGGATGTTGCCCATGCACTGGAGCATCTCCAGGAGCGATTTGCAGAAATTGAAGTACGGGATGACGGTGCTGTAGACGGTGACATGCTTAAGGGTGACCTAGAATACATGGATGCGGAAGGTGTAACTATCGAGGGCAGTAAAGTCGATGGTCGTTACATCAAGATCGGTGACGGCGTCTTTGGTGATGATGTGGCTAAAACGCTCATCGGCTCCAAGGCGGGTGATGAAGTCAAGTTTGACATTCCTGCACAAACCAAGGATGCTGAGGATCTACATATCAAAATGCAGATCAATGCTGTGGAAACTCACATCCTGCCCGAGCTCACTGACGAATTTGCCAAGCAGGTTGATCCCAAGTTTGAAACTCTGGATGCACTGAAGGCCAGCACGCTGGAAGACATTCAGAAGCAGCTGGACTATGATGTTGTGCGTGCACAGGACCAGACCCTGGCCAACAAACTGGTTGAAGAAACCAAGCTTGAAGTGCCTGAGGTAATGCTGGTTGATTATCTGGACAAGTTGGTCGAGCGGGTTCGACAGGAGCGTGGATCAGATGTGGATGAGGAAGAAGTGCGTAGCCAGAACAAGGAGCGTGCAGAATGGGAATTGTCCTGGTACCTCATCCGTAAGCAACTTATTGCAAATGAGAATCTGGAAGTGACTGACGAAGATGTTGATGTAAAGCTGGATGAGTTGGTTGCACAGATGCCTGGTGATAAGGAGAAAATGAAAGCTCTATACCGGGACAAGCAGTATCTGCCACAGATTAAAGATGATATCCTGGAAAAGAAGATCTTCGCTCATCTCGAATCTTTTGCCAAGATCAAAGTCAAAAAAGCCACCAGCAAAGAAATCGGAGGCTATCATGCAAACGCCCATTAACCAACTCGTACCCATGGTTGTGGAGCAGACCGGCCGCTCCGAGCGAGCATATGACATATATAGCCGTCTGCTTAAAGAGCGGATTATTTTTCTCAGTACACCAATCGATGACAATGTGGCTTCTCTGGTTGTTGCTCAGTTGTTGTTCCTTGAAGCCGAAGACAGTGAGAAAGATATTAGTATTTATATCAATTCACCGGGTGGCATTATCACCTCGGGTCTGGCTATCATGGATACCATGAATTTTATCAAGCCTGATGTATCCACTATCGTAATAGGACAGGCTTCCAGTATGGGTGCATTATTGCTGGCTGCCGGTAAAAAGGGTAAACGCTATGCCTTGCCCAATTCCCGCATTATGATCCACCAACCCCTTGGTGGAACTGAGGGTCAGGCCTCAGATATTGTTATTGCTGCAGAAGAGATCCAGAAGACCAAGAAAAAGCTGAATCAGATGTTGGCCAAATTCTGTGGAAAAAGAATCACTCAAATTGAAAAAGATGCTGATCGAAATTATTTCATGTCTGCCGAAGAAGCTGTAAAGTACGGCATCGTGGACGAAATCTTCGAAAAACGAGGATAAACACTTGGCCAAACAGAAGCAGGAAAAGTTTTGCTCCTTTTGTGGGAGACCCCAGGATGAGACGGGAATGCTCATTGCCAGCCCCACAGGTAGTAATATTTGTGGTCGCTGTGTAGATCAAGCACAACAGATTGTTCGTGACGAAAGCAATACCCAGAAATCTGGATATTCAGTTTTTGCTTCACTGGATGAGATTCCAAAGCCCAGCGAGATAAAGTCCCACCTGGATACTTATGTCATTGGTCAAGAGCAGGCCAAGCGTGCTGTTTCCGTCGCGGTCTACAATCACTACAAGCGGATTATGGTCCAGGATGATATCGATGATATTGATCTTGAAAAGAGTAACATTCTGCTCATGGGGCCAACTGGAACTGGTAAAACACTCCTGGCCCGGGCGTTGGCGAGTTATCTTGATGTCCCTTTTGCAATTGCTGATGCCACTGTTCTTACTGAGGCTGGCTATGTAGGGGAGGATGTGGAGAATATTCTGGTTCGCCTGCTACAGTCAGCGGACTATGATGTAGAGGCCACGGAAGCAGGAATTATTTATGTTGATGAGATTGATAAGATTTCTCGTCGCTCAGCCAATGCATCCATCACCCGTGATGTCTCCGGTGAGGGTGTCCAGCAAGCCCTGCTGAAAATTCTGGAGGGTACGGTTGCACAGGTGCCACCCAAAGGTGGACGCAAGCATCCAGAACAGCCCCTGGTATCGGTTAATACCAAAAATATTTTATTCATTGTCGGTGGCGCTTTCGAGGGTATTGATGAAATCATTGCCCGTCGCCGCAAAAAGACCCTTTTGGGTTTTTCCAGGTTCGATGAGGAAGAATCACGTCTTAAGGGTGCAGATCTGCTTCAAGTGGTTGAGCCAGAGGATTTGTTGCAATACGGCTTAATTCCGGAACTGATTGGTCGTTTGCCAGTGGTAGCTGCACTGGAGGAGTTAACCCGGGAAGCGCTTCGCTCCATCCTGCTTGAACCTCGCAACGCCTTGGTTAAACAATATCGAAAAATGTTCGATTTAGAGGGAGTTGAGCTCATTTTTGAAGATGATGCACTTGACGCAATAATTGATCAGGCGCAAAAATATGGAACTGGAGCCAGGGCCTTGCGGCGCAGTGTAGAAAAAGTGATGCTAGACATAATGTTTGATATACCCTCACTTTCCGGACTAAAGCGCTGTACTATCTCTAAATCCGTGGTTACGGAAAACTCTGCTCCAACATTAAAATATTAGGTAAAATCCTGGATTAACATTCCTCGACGTTTGTAAACACTTCTTTACTATTCGATTTTCGCCAAAACCGCTTGAATTTCCTCTGTTTTCGCATGGATGAAATTTCTGTTATGCTTCTGTTATATCTGCCAATACAGGTGTAATAGCGCTTTATTGTGCAAAGTAATCGCTACTAGCAAGCATGTATAGAGATAGCCCTATATAAGGAAAACCCTTACAAAATAAGGCTTTCAGGAGAACACACAAAAAACTTGCACGCGCATTTGATTTCGACTAAACTTGAGGTCGATGCGTTAAAGTTACGTTAGTGGAGGTTTAATAGAATGAAAAAGCATTTATTGCTGCGAAGCATGTTGGTTGTCCTTTTTGGAATCCAGTTGGCTTGGGCAGGTAGTACTGGAAAAATTTCCGGGAAAATTATCGATGTTACCACGGGTGAGCCCATGGTTGGTGCAAACGTCATCATTGCAGATATAAATCTGGGTGGTGCAACCGATCTAGAGGGTGAATTCTACATCATCAACATTCCTGTTGGTGTGCACTCAGTAAAAGTGAATATGATTGGTTATCAGGCTGTAACTATAACTGAGGTGCGCGTTAGGACAGACCTTACCACTCCACTCGAAGTGGAGATGAGTCCAACCATCCTTGAGTCTGGAGAATCGGTTATTGTTGAAGCCAAGCGCAAAATGATTCAGAAAGATTTAACAGCCAGTCGTAACATTATGACCTCCGAAGATATCGAAAACATTCCTGTGCAGGAAGTGGCTGATATTGTTGAGTTGAGTGCTGGTTTTGTTGATGGCCATGCACGTGGTGGTAGAATGGGTGAAGTTGTTTATATGGTGAATGGTGTGAGTGCTGTTGATCCTATGAGTAACAACTTTGAAGCCGAAATCCCCCAGGGCGCTGTGGAAGAGATCAGTGTCTATACCGGTGGTTTTTCAGCTGAGTACTCAAATGCACAATCTGGTGTAGTCAACGTGATTACCAAAGAGGGTGGATCCAAATATTCAGGTAAGTTACGCTATCGTACTTCCGCACTGGGTTCCGAAGATGATAAGCTAGCCGCAGATGAACGCACTGGATTTAGCCTCAACGACCACCATAGACTTCAAGATCTAGAATATTCCGTTGGTGGTCCTCTGCCATTTCTGCCGGTCACCTTTTTCGTTTCTGGTGAGCTTCGTCAGGATGCCGGTCGCTGGACTGGTAACCATGATAACTTGACAAGCTTCACTTGGAAATTGGCAGCCAGGCCTACTCCAAATGATAAAGTTGCCTTTTCCGGTTTGATTGGATTGAAGGATCAGGGCAATTATGACCATACATACAGAAAACCCACCTATGAAAATGAAGATATTGATGGTGATGGTCAGTTGGATTATGTGACAACTTCTCTCAGTGAGGACCCCAATGTAAAGCGTTGGATCCTTACCGATGAAGATGGTGATGGTGATTTCCTCAATGAAGATAGAGATGGAAACAAAGAGCTTACTATCGCTGATCTGAATTTTGATGGTGATATGACTGATCGACTGGAAATGAATTCACATATCGAAATGTATGATAGTGATAATAACCAGTATGCCTTGAACTGGAGTCACTCAATTTCCGCCACATCTTTCTTTGAAGTCAATGCCAGTAGGTATCAGACCTCCATGATGTACAACATTGATGAAAAACTCAATGAAGATCGAAACATGAATGGTGTGCTCGATGAGGGAGAGGACTACAATCAGAATGGGAAAATTGATCCAACTGATTGGGATCTTCTGACTGACTTTGACGATGATGGTTATATCGATGCATCACAGTATGAAGGCTGGGACCCCACAACAGATGTATCTGAATGGGGTGACAGGCACGATACCGAAGATGAGTGGATGGCCTGGGAAGATGTCGAGCTTGGTGACGGTGCCGAAGACGGCGATAAGATTAAAATGTATGGCAACGGTTTGAACTATGATCGCTTCCGATGGAATTATGATCAGAAAACCGTTTATACTTTAAAGACCAATTATACAACACAGTGGAATAAGCAAAATACATTGAAATCGGGTATTGAATATACCTCCTATAACATATTCGATCACGATGTTGATATTGCCTCTGGTGGAAATGTTTACGGACAGAATGTTGGTTCACTTGATGGCCATGGTGCAGATGGCCAGGCAGCGCTTAAGCCTGTTATCGCTGGAGCCTTTGCTGAAAACAAGATGGAATACGACGGCATGATCGTGAATGCTGGAATCCGAATGGATTATTTCGATCCAGCCACCGATACTTACCTGGTAAATGAGAATGAGGAGATTAGCGACACCGTATCCATCTCTCCCAAATACTATGTAAGTCCACGTTTGGGTATTGCCCATCCCATCACGGATCGTGATGTCTTCTATTTTAATTATGGTCAATACTTTCAGATTCCTGTTTTCAGGCTTCTGTATGATAATCTGAACTGGGATCTCTCTGGTGCTTTCCCCCGGGTAGGTAATCCAGACCTTTCACCTGAACGAACCACTTCTTATGAAATTGGTGTGCGTCACCAGTTCTCTGAGAATATTGCTGGTGAAATCAAAGGTTTTTACAAGGATATTTCTGGATTGACCAGTACACAGCAAGTGTACTATAGCGCGTCCAACTACTATTCAATCTATATCAATACAGATTATGGAAATGTTCGTGGCTTTGAGATCAGCTTTGACAAGCGCTTTAGTAATTTCATTGGTGGTAGCATAGATTATAGCTATTCCGTTGCCAAGGGTAAGGCCTCCAGTCCTACAGCTGCTTACAGTCAGACCTGGGCTGGCGAAGTAGTTCCCAAAAAGGAGCAATTCCTGGATTGGGATCAGAGACATACAGTCTATGCCATCCTGAACTATGCCATTCCATTTGTAGATGTGCATGGAAATTTCACAGCTGAGTACGGATCTGGTTTACCATACACCCCACCAAATTCAAGTCTGGATGTGCCACTGAATACTGAGCGACGTCCTGCAACATTCAACACTGATATGTTTCTTGAAAAGGCCTTTAGTGTTGGTAGCGCCGGTGATCTCCAGGTATTCATGTGGGTGAACAACCTCTTTAGCAATAAAAACCTGCTGGGTATCAGTGATGTCAACTGGTATACGAATTTTTCCCAAATCCAGGATCGTTATGAATCTGAAGATGATGTCTTCTTTGGGAGCGAAGATGATTCCAATGGTCTGGATGATGATGGTGATGGTTTTATTGACGAGACCCTTGAAGATGAATACATGATGTTGATGGATACCGATGGTGATGGAGATGTTGATGATAACAAGCTCTATCCAGCAGGTGGTAGCCGTGGTTTCCCAGGCTTCTATAGCGAGCCCCGGACCTGGCGTGTCGGCGTCTCATACAAGTTCTAAATTGATTGGGGTTTAAGTAATGAAAGCTAAATATATACGAATTGTTTTTACGGTCACGCTGATCCTGGTCTTTGCTATGTCATCCGCACTGGCAAGGAACAAGAATGAAAGCCTGATGAAACCTGCCGGTGATTCAGGCGAAAACTCCTTTGAAGTGCACAAGGTTGGTAAAGTTTGGAATGCAGTTTCCAACTTTGGCGTGTTCGGTGATCCCAATGTGCCCGCCGGTTTGCCTTCAATGGAATGGCCTGGTGGTAGTGGAGTCCATCACCTCTGGGAAGGTAGATTCTGGGTTGCAGCCAATGTGGATGGCGAAAAGCGTTGCTCGCATGCCGATTATGGCAACTATGAATTTGCTGGTCTGGGTGACTGGCCGCTTACGCTGGGCTCAGGAAAATCAGTTGAGGACAGTTACTCCAGATACGATGACCTTAATGCTGATATCCACTCAACAGAATCAATGGGTCTTGAAATCAGACAGCGCGGTTTGACCTGGTCTACCAAGGAATTTGACGATTTTATTATTTATGAAATGGAAGTTGCCCGTGTAGCCTCAGGTGCTGGATATAGTGGTGACGTCTTGAATGATGTTTATGTCGCCTGGGTATATGATTCTGATGTTGGTACAGGAATCGACCCCACTTCAGCTGCTATTGATGATGCCGTTGATTTTGATGGTTGGGATGGTAACAATCCAGAAAGGAATATCACCTATACCATAGATATGGTGCATAACCTGGATTGGGATCTTGATGGTGATTTTGGTCCTGTTGAAGGTTATGATGAACGTGGTATCCCACTGGGATGGCATCATGCTGGAAGCCCCAGTCTGCCAAACCCCAATTATGATCCAGCAGCGGTACAACCCGATGGATTCTATGATGAGTATCAGGTTTTTCTTGAAGAAGACGGTCCTGAAATCATGTGGCAAACCACTGTTACTTTTATGTACAATGGTAGTGCCGTCAGTACAATTGCCGGTGATGTGGCCGTGCTTGATGGAGAAGTACTCCACGGTTATGTGATCCCGAGAAATATGTCCTACATGTATGATGCAGATGATCCTTCTTCACCAGAGCTCGACACCCAGGAAGGTGGTGTGGTTCCTGGTTTTATTGGTGGTCGTATGATTTATTCTGATCACTTTAAGATGTATGGTGCCTATGGTGAAACTGAGGATGACATCCACTCCCGCGTATTCTCACACGGCTGGTGGAACTGGGAATCTGATCCAGGTACTGACAAAGATAAGTATGACTATATGGCTGCTACGCATAATGCCTCACAGGGAAACTTCTTTATGCCGCATCCTTTTTCTATTGGAGCACCGACCTTTGATTATCGCTGGTTGACTGCAACTGGTCCATTCTATGATTTTAAAGAAGGTGATGTTCTGAACTTTGTCTATGTAGAGGTTATGGGTACGGGACTGGCCGGTATGCGCAGTAATGCCGATAATGCGCTCATCGCCTACTATACGGGTTCAGCTGGGAACCCTTATGAACCAACTGCTCCAGATGAAGATATTCACTATTTGCTGCCGGTGCCACCTCCAGTGCCTGAGCTGAAATATAGCCCGATGAACAATGGAGTAAGGTTGGCCTGGGATAATAGTGCTGAGCTAATGGATGATCCGCTCATTCTTGAGCCGGATTTTGCAGGATATCGAGTATATCGATCCGCATATAGCCCCAGCGAATGGACCCTCTTAAGTATTTTTGATAATACTGACGAATTAACCTATGTGATTGACTTTGATAATGGTGACACGCTCACAGATGCTAGTGGAGAACCATATTTCGTCAACCTGCCACCATTCGATATAGCAAATTCTGGTATCAACCACTACTATGAAGATGTTGGTGATACCATGATTGCACAGGATGCAAACGGCAATGAGATTACGCTCTGGGTCAATGAAAGACCATTGAACGACCTACCGTACTTCTACGCAGTCACATCATATGACAACCCCGCAGCGCATGGTAGACCCGAATTTCCACCGATCGAGAGTTCGAAGGTGAACTTTGCTGTGGATGAAGATGGAGCTCCAAAGGCCATCCATCCAGAAGGTTTATATGAGGTTGGTGAAACCGGTGATGCTGAGTTGAATGTTAGTGTATATCCGAATCCCTACATTGGCGCCAGTCTATTGGAAGCGAAGTATAAGAGTAAAGTCAACTTCATCAATCTTCCACCTAATTGTAGAATCAATATATACGCCCTGGCTGGAGATTTGATCGATATTATTGTCCATGATGATGGTACTACTAATGAATCATGGAATATGGAATCTCGCAATGAACAGGAGATCGCCACTGGGCTCTATGTGTATGTAATTGAAACTAATGATGGAAGACGTCAGGTTGGAAAATTTGTCGTTCTCCGTGGCGAGTAGGAAGGAGATAAGCATGAAACGTACTATTTTAGTGTTTGCTTTGGCTTGTCTTATGGCTGTTTCATTGAGTGCACAGGGAACAACGATTACCGCAAAAGTTGGTCTGGCGGGTGCTCAATTTCTTAAAATTCCAGTTGGTGGGCAGGCAGTAGCATTGGATGCAGCTGCAATGCCCCTTGTAAATGATGCTTCTGCAGTGTTTTCAAATCCTGCAGGTCTAAATCATATAACAAAATCGAACTCGGTTTTTGTATCACATTCTGCCTGGTTTGCCGATGTCCAGCTCAATGCTGGCTCCTATGTCCACTCCTTTGGTGGTCAGGGAAAGGTAGCCGTCTTTTTTGCCCAGATGAATTCGGGTGATATGGCTGTTACTACAGTGGAAGATCAGACCGGTGAGTTCTCGGGTACATTTACATCAGTTAGCAGCGTCGTTGGTATCAGTGGCGCTCGCCTGTTTACCGATCGCTTCGGCGTCGGTCTCAGTGCCAAACTGGTGACTGAAAATATGGCCAAAGGTGTTGGTGAGGATGACTTTGGAAAAGGATCCGCTCTGGCTATCGATATTGGTACCTGGTACGATACGGGTATCAAAGGTGTCAAATTCAGTGCCGTAGTCCAGAATTTTGGACCAGAAATAACCCCCAACGGTATTTACTTCGATTATGATGGTGGAGACACTGTCAAGACGTCTGTTGCGGGCGATGTTTATGGAACCAAAGACCTGGTTCCTCAGGAATTTTCTTTTAGACCATATTCCTTACCTATGATTTTCAATTTTGGAATCACATTTAGTCCAATTGAGAATATGAACATTTCACTAACTACAGTTCAGCCCAATGATAATCTACAGCGTTACCTCGTAGGTATGGAATACTCAGTCATGGGTATGGCCACCTTCAGAGGTGCTTACGCATTTGGTGGATATCCATTCATGACGGGTTGGGACGATGATGATGATGTTGTTTATGAAGACACCTTCTTCGGATATGACGATCGTGCTTTCTCAGGGGGCTTAGGGCTTAAGTTCGGTAAGCTTGGCGTGGATATAGGCTATATCCATCATACCCTCCTGGATCCTGTATACAACAGCTCAGTTAACTTCTCGTTCTAACGGAGGACCATATTGATGAAACGCTACAAACTGTTTACTGTAATTGTCTTATCGCTGCTGGTATCCTTCGGATCCTTGAGCGCCGATCTGGCAACACCTACCGTGGGAACGACCCAGGTCTTTAAAGTCTTTGGCCAGGGATTCTTTTCGGGTTACTACCCGATAACCGCAACCATGCAGGCTGAAAATGATAATGCATATTTCTTTATTGAAGATGCCTCGATAAATGATATTGAAGTAAATCCTGATAACCCCAATGATATTCTGCTGGCCACTGAATCTGGTGTATTACATACGCTGGATGGTGGTGTCACCTGGACGCATGTCAATGGTGAGTATGAACTGGATGCAGGTGAATGGGACACGGGTGATATGCTGCCTGAGGACTTCAGGTCTGGTGGAGCCGATTCGGAGCCCCAGCATCGTGTGAGAACCACCTCTATCTTTTATTTGCAGGATGATGACTGGATGGCCGGCTGTGGTCTGGGTCATAAAACTTTTGGTGATACCAAGGTGTTTGGTGGCTATCGGACCAAGAACAGTGGTGAGAAATGGTCATTTGTATCACGTGGTGCACCAGCCAATAACTTTGAAGGACCTTCAGGTTATATGGTAGATGCTCGTCCTACCATGTATGAGATGGTAGATGAACCCTCAGATGATGATTACTTTTTTGCCGCCACTGAAAGTGGTGTGCTCATGTTCTCAAAGAGTAAGTGGGTGACCTGGCCTGGAGCCGGTTTACCTCAGGTCACATCTGAATGGGAATTTATGCCGGTTTACGATATCGCTTATGATGCCACTGACTCAATGATGATTGCAGCCACTGAGTTAGGTCTTTACAACGGCTTTGTGGATTTTGATGAAGATCAGGTATCCTGGAAGCCAGTTGGCACCTTTGGAGTGGATGTACTTAGTGTCTCTACTTATATCGATTCTGCTACGGTAGAATATGAAATCGTCACATCTGACACTGCGGTCATGACGTTTACAAGTGAGGTATCTGTAGATGACCTGGAGGATGGTACCTTTGCTGTGCTGGTTGATGGGGTTGAATATACTGTGAATGAGGTGATTGTTGATGCCAGTTCCGTTAGTCTGATTACTACCACCATCACGGCTGCTGACTCTCTGGAAATCACGCCCATTTCACCCCGCGTTTATCTGGATGGAACTGACGTGCTGACACCAAATCAATGGGTGACCATTGTTGATGACAGTAACCAACTCCACTGGTCTGGAAAAGCACGTTTTAGCAAGGGCATGTGGTATGTTGATTTGACTGAGGACAATCAGTATTACGCAGATTTTAACCTAATTGATCCCGATGATATCGAGTACGAAACCTTCCTGCCAACACTGGCAAATCTCTCAGCAATTGCTGCTGGAGATATGGCTTACTCAACCCTGGTTGAGACTGGTGGTAACATATATATAGGATCTGCTAGTGGAATCTATATGTATGACGGCTCTACAATTAGCATGATTGAAGCTACAGAAGGGCTGACAATCAATGATATGATGGCCAATGATGATTACATTTTTGCTGCCACAAATATGGGACTATATCGTCAGGTTGGAAGCGACTGGATTGCAGTCCCCCCATTGCTGAACGATGGTTTCGATGGCGAAGATCATGAGTATACCATTGATGTAAAGGCCGTCTTTGCTCAGAATGACACTATTTATTTTGGTGGCGATCTGGGTGGACTCTACAAAAGTACGGACAACGGAGATAATTGGACAACCCTGAATATTGGTCTCACCAATCGCCAGGTAACACTGGCCCAGGTTGATTCTCTGAGTAACCAGCTTTCTCCCGATGTCTTTTCAACCATGACCACCAATTTTGGATCTTTCCCTGATATCGATGGTCTTGATAAAGTATTCGTTCTTGCCGTTGATCTGGGTGATCTATACTATTCTTCCCAGGGTGAGACTGGAACTTCAACACCAGGAGATTTTCTCAGTGCCGATCAGGCAGCCTTTGGTGATGAAACTGCAGATCCTAACAGCAATTACCGTGATCTGATCTATCTGGATACCAACCCCGGTGATATCTCAAACCTCACCGCCGCTAAATGGGCTGTTCATCAATTGACACGTCTTATCCTATATAACGCAGATACTGATGAAGAGGAATGGGCTGTAGCTGGACTATCTGGGCTATCCTCCTTTCTGGCAGGTAAAATTGATGTCTCCTCAACCACCTATACAGTTGCCTCGAAAAATAGTGTGACTATCTGGGGTGATATTGTACCCCTGCAATCTGACTACAACCATGTTTTCGTTTTCATGGAATATATCTATGAGCATTATTTAACAACTCCTGCTCTCCTGAAAGCTATGGTAGATTCAGAAGAAAATGGTATCGATGGATTGATGGCCGCCATCAATCAAGTTGACCCGGACATTACATTTGATGAGGTATTGAAAAACTTCATACTGGCCGCACGCTTCGATGATCAGTTGGATCAAAATGGAGCTCCCTTTGGTGGTGGCTTATATGATTTTCAATCTCTGGATGTTGAAATGGGTGGTGCCGCTAAGGACTGGGGCTTTACAACCGGTGCTGTGGGTGATTCACCATTTGTATTTAATACGGTTGAAAATTCAGCTGTATTCTACTGGAGCAATGGCTTGATCGATGGATCATACTGGGCTCCGGGTATGGGCGACCAGCTGGTGTTTAATATGGATGATGCCAGTAGTACTGAGGTTGTGATTGTCTTGACTGGTGATATGGATGCCACGGTCACAAACCAGTATCTGGCCAGTGATATCCAGACCATTTCGCTGGATGATAGAAATTACGGAATCTTTGATGATTTTGATGATTTTGATACACCGGATGCTGCTGGAACTTACCACCGTATTGGTATGCTACTCATCACCAGTAGTGTTGGTAGGGTAACTGGTGGCGCTGCGGTGATACATGATTTAACCACACCCCCGGATTATCTCGAACTGGGAGTTGGACAATCGGCCAGCTTCAAGAACAATATCGATGTATATGGTTTTTCTGACTATCGGATCTATGACGATGGTGCAATGAAACCATTTTACAATACTGATGATGTTCCTCAGACTGCTGAACTCGAAGGTCCCATTGTGATGATCACTGCTGCAGCGGGAGATACTTTATACAATACAACCTTGAGTCACTTTCACATTGATGATGACCTGGGTATTTTTGGATATAAATCCAGTTTTGAGCTACCTGAAGGAGATGGAAGTTATTCTATTGAGCTTTCAGGTGAAAATCTCTGGGGTGGCCAGGTCAGTTCAGGAACAAAAGCTGTAGAAGCAGCCAAAGTCGTTCCTGGTATTGCCAAGGATCTGGCAACTGTAGATGGGTCAATCGCTTTGCATGTTCCTGGAAGTGCTCTGTCTGAGGCTACATTTACCACACTGATTGCAAACAAGGTGATGGCAGGTAGTTCTCGGCATATGAGTCATGATGTTGATGCCGTTTCAGGTGTCGCACACATTGGACCCTATGGAACGAAACTGGAAACTTCAGCTCAGCTCAAAATGAAATATGATGATCTGACTCTGGCAGCAGGTGAGGCTATCAATATCTTCCGTCGGGATAAAAATGGCTGGACAGCCATTCCATCCAGTATGAATGAAGAGGATAAAACCTTACAGGCCGCTATAACTGAATTTGGTTATTATCAAATTCGCAAGGGTGTGGGTGAACGCCTGGTTGATACCCCAACCAGCTTCGCGCTCCATGCGAACTACCCCAACCCCTTTAATCCGACCACCACGATTCATTATGATGTAGCAGATGCTTCAACTGTGAAGTTGCTGGTATATAATTTACGTGGTCAGCAAGTACGAACACTGGTAAATCAGGTTCAAAGCCCAGGATTCTATTCCGCAGAATGGAATGGAAGAAATGGGGCCGGTCAAGAGGTGGCCAGTGGAATCTACTTCCTGCGCCTCGAGACTGTAGATGGTCAGTTTAACCAAAAAATGATCTACATGAAATAGGGTATGACTATGAATACTAATATCAGAAAAACTATTCAGGTACTGGTCATTTTGAGCGCGGTTCTGTTTCTCTACACCTGCGAGCGTCCTGAAACAGAAATACCTGAGGAATCGACAACTATCAGTTCTGAACTTCTAGCCGGTTGGGATTCTTATCAAACCGATGATTACGAGTCCGCTATTGAGCATTTTACGGTGGCCGCTTTACGTAACTCCGCTGAAGCTGAAGCGTATAATGGCCTGGCCTGGTCGCATTTGAAGCGACAGGAGTTCAGCGATGCTGCCAGTCAGTTCAATTTCGTAAAGAATCTCGCCACAGAACAGAATAACAATGTGCTCCTGGCTGATTCATATGCCGGTGTGGCACTACTCTGGGATTCAAAGCGCTATCTTGATGAGCTGGACGGTGTTGACGTAGCTATTTTGGATGAACATCTTGATGAAGCCATCATGAGTGGGGAAATGGCCCTGGAAATAGATGCTTCCTATACAACTGCCCATGATCCTGCCTATGATGCAGATGCCATCCGGATTGCGCTGGGACGTAACTATTTCTACCAGCACTGGTATATGGCTGCACTTGACAAGCTCACTGAGTCTGGTGGCTATGCAATGGATGATATCGTTGCGGAATCAATCCTGGATACTACCATTACCAGGACTTCCATTGTACCTACAATTCAGGACGAGACCTTTGATATGACCATGGACCCAATCTATATTGATTGGGCCGACACATCAGTGGCTTATGTAGAACCCGTGCATCTGACAGCACTGGTGACTTATAGTAATCTTAGTGACAATAACGGTGGAAGTTCATTGGCAAATGTCATGTTGTTGGATGGAACGACTTGCTATCTCGATAAGACAGCAGACTTTGATTATCCATCAACCACAGATCAAGTTGCATCAACTGCCATCAGATATCCAATTGATGGCCCCGCCAGCGATGTATACATGTTGGCTCTTGACAAGGGTGGTGTGTTTGAAATTACCGGGATTAACAAAAAAGAAGCGAATTATTTCGATATTTATTTACCTGATGGCAGTACACGCGTAGACACTGTCTACGAATTTATGCCCTATGCAGGTGCTTATGAAATATTCGAATTTTCTAATGGATATCCCACAGCAATGACAGATTCATCCTTTGCTGCTGATTTCAAGTTTAACTATGTCTACTTACCCGATGAACGCAGCGCAGGAGCTGAATTTGAAATTACCTATTCATATGCCTGGTACAGTGCTGATATGGTTTCAGTAAACAACTATAGCGCCTATTTGGGCATGTTAAGTCAACAATTTGACTGAAATAAATAAGTATAATTGAGTGTGATCTAGATCGACTCATCTATGAAATTGACTGGATTTAAATCGAATCAAAGTTAATATAACCAACATGTTTTTAACAAAACAGAAGGAGACAGTAATGCGAAAAGCTACAATTTTGGTTGCGCTAGTACTTCTGGGCATGACTTCCATGCTCTTCGGAGAATTAGCAGTAATCGGACCTGATCTCAAAAGTGAGGTCACAAAACAGGCGATTGCCAGACAGGACGCTGCCAAGAGTATCAGACCCTGGTCTAATCACAATAATGTGATGAGAGACTCAGAGCTGGTACCTAGCAAGGAAGCGCTTCCTGAAGCATCCGCTCTACGTTTTGATTATACCATCGACTATGCAGGTCTACAGAGTGATGATGTAGGATCCGGTTGGGGTGGCTTCATCTTTGGCCCCAGCGATTCTGCGCTTGCATGGTTTCGTCCCTCAACTGAATGTCTGATTAACGAAATCGGCTTCTATGTACATTCTGAGAGTAATCTCGCAGACAAGACAGTCTATGTTGATGTCTATACTGTTAAAGATGACTGGTGGAATGGAATGGGAAATGGTACCTATGATTTTTCATATCTAGACGAAGTCTGGGGTGACACGCGTCCCCATGATGAACTTCTACTTCATGCACCAGTGGCAATCGGTACAGCCAACGGCCCCAATACACTCTACACGGTTGACGTAGCACAATGGACAGATGATAACCTGCCTATTGATATTGGATCTGAAGATTTCATTATTGTCATCGGTATGCCCGAAGATTGTGATGGAGATCTGGCTGACCTCTACTATGGTAATCTCTACCAAGACCTTGGTCAATACCACGGTTTCAAATACTACTATGGTGCTGCAGGTTGGAAATCACGTTTCAATTTTGCCATTTCCGCCACTGTAGATTATTATGGTGATCCACCACCATTTATCGAAGATATGTCAGATCTTTCTGATGTCTATCTTTCAGATGATCCAGGTCCCTACGCAACCGATGCAAAGATTTATGATCTTGGTACCGGTACCTTTCCTGGTGGCTTGACTACAGTTGAGCTTCAGTATTGGGTAAATGGCGTTGCCGACACTGCTGATATTTCTGATCAGATTCCTTCCGCTGACAGTATGTATGTCTTCGAATTTACCGGCCTTGCAGTTGGTGATTTCGTTGAATACCAATGGTATGCCGAAGATAATGGTGCAGAAGATGTTGACGGCGTAACCCATATGGCCACATCATTTCCTCTGAGCTTTACTGTACGTGAAGCCAGTGATGATGCAACTATCCTACTTATTGATGACAATGGTTCAGCCGTTGGTGCAGATTACTGGGCACCAATTCTGGACGCTGGTGGTTGGATTTATGACTACTGGGATGTTGCTACATATGGTACACCTACTGCAGGTATATTAGCCAATTATTCATCACTACTATGGGCCCAGGCCAATAGCGGTGCTGGAATTCTTGGAATCGACGGATATGACGCAGCTGTTCTGGGTCCCTACCTGGATGCTGGTGGCAATCTGTTTATTTCCTCATCTGACTATATTGGTGATTCATCCATCGAAGATAACTTTGAGGGTGTATGGACAGAAGCAACCCATCAATTCTTGATCGATTATTTTCACGTAAGTGATTTTAATTCAGATTCAAATGTTGGTGGACCTAATGCAGTGTCTCAAGATACCCTCTATATGGGTGTTGAAGACTCCCCAATTTCCGGTGAATGGGCTGAAGTTGAGTTTGAAGTAGATCCTACTGAAAACCTGGCTCTCAATAACTGGGCTGATGAAGTTGTACCTACAGACGATGCTGATGTTGCCTTTATGGTTTTCAGTATTGCTGATGATGACTGGGTAGAGGCTGGCGTTCTTTATGAAGGTGACTACAAGATGGTCTTCCTGCCCTTCCAGTATGAAGCTATCACGGACGATGACATTCGTTATGATGTCATGGCCAACGTTTTGGCTCTCTTTGGTGAAAAAGCTGCACCTCTCGTGAAGTATGAGGGTGGAAGCCGTTACGCCCAGGCCGCCAATGCTGGTGATGTCATGGTTTATGGTTC
>JAERTH010000031.1 GCA_016844955.1 Fidelibacterota bacterium
TGGGATCAAAGACACAAATGTTGTTTGAATCATCAGCCAATCCCCAGACCTTACCAACCTTGTTGTCATTGTCTCGTACATAAACAGTACTCGGGTAGTCTTCCTGCTTTCCGGTAAGGATCAAATTGATGGCAAAATTTGGTTTCCAGGTTGCTGCCATATTGATCAGGGCGACAGAACCATAATAGTCCAGGTCATAATCTTTGGCCTTCAGTGCCTCTGTGGCGGCATTATTCAGTTCACTTTCATCTGGATCAGCGTGAACCAAGACCCATACTTTCCCCACCAACTCTGAACTACTCCAGGCAGTGTCATCTACTCGACCGCCTGCATCACCAGAGAGACCAAGTTCTGGAGCATTCTGTCCAACAGGAAGTGCTGCGAACAAGCTGCTGCTTACCAATAGTAAAATGATACCAAGTGCTTTCATCGTATTTCCTCTTTTTTATGATTGACATGAAAAAACAAATATGTTGACCCATAGGTAATGTCAGGTGGCTCTAGTGTATAAATTTCTGTATACCTGGCAAGAAATTTCCAAGCAGCTACAATCTAGCAGGCCACCAGGAAAGGGGAAAGATTTAAGATTCGACTTTTACACCTTTCCAGAAGGCAATATGACCCTTGATCGAAGCCGCTGCATCTGACGGAGCAGGATAGTACCAGGCTGCATCCGTATTGTTCATTCCATCAACATCGATGTGATAATAACTGGCGGTTCCTTTCCAGGGACATGCGGTATGGGTGTTACTATCCAGGAAGTATTCCTGATTGACTGATGCGATTGGGAAATAGTGATTCCCCTCAATAAAGATGGTTTCATTGCTTTCAGCGATTATTTGGTTATTGCAGATGGCTTTCATTTGATTAGTCCTTTAGGAGCGCATTTGCTTTTGGCTGCAGGAGATTGAGGCTAAACCATCCAGATTCATCTAGCCATTGTTTAGCCAGATAAAACCCGGATGCCTCAGCCAGAGTCTTGATCTCTTCATGTGAGTACTTGTATGAATACTCAGTAAGAATCTCTTCATTTTGCTTGAAGGCAATTCGAGTGTCCAGCTTTTTAATGAAGACTTCCTGGTCTCTGTCACTGATCAGGTACATTTCGATGCGACCTTCTTCAATATTGTAAATCGCTTTGTGTCTGAATTGCTCACGCTTGAACTCACCTTCCAGTTCACTATTGATCCGATCCAGCAAATTCAGATTGAAATCAGCAGTAACCCCACTGGCATCATCATAGGCGGGCTCAAGGATGGTGGCACCTTTTCTTAAATCTATACCCAGGAGTAAACTATCCTGTTTCAGACCTTTTTTACGAATATCACCTAGAAAGCTGGCAGCTTCTTCCCGTGTGAGATTGCCAATGCTGGAACCTAACCACATGATGCAGCTCGAGGTTTTTTCAGTCCTTAGAATGTGCTCAAGTCCAAACTCATAACGCCCGGCAACTGCTTCTACCTGAAGTTCAGGATAGGCCTCATTCAAATCGTGGGCTGTTGCTGTCAAAATCTCTGCAGAGATATCGATTGGTGAATACAGGGTCTCTTCAAACCGGGCCAGGGCGGCTTCCAACAGAATTCGAGTTTTAGTAGAACTGCCACTCCCCAATTCAACAAGGTGAGCATCAAGCGGCAACTCGCCAATAATCTCATGAGCGGACCGTTTTAGGATCTCGGTTTCTTTGCGTGTGAGATAGTATTCGTCAAGATCACAAATTTCTTCAAATATCTGAGAACCCCGCTCATCATAAAAGTAAACTGAGGACAGACGTTTCTGATCCGCCTGCAGGCCTGTGAGTACATCCCGGGCAAACTGTTCCATGGGGCTTTCAGTATTATTCTGAGACTTGATGACAACTGGTAGCGAAAGGATTTCGGTCATGAGGATGACTCCTGTGTAATTTGTAATCCAGGGGAGAGAAGGGTGCGTTCAGCAAGGTCAAAACCCCATTGAACCAGAAGCGCCAGTGCCGCTGCCGGGATGGCCCCTTCAAGGATGAGGGCCGTGTCATCAAGTCGAATGCCAGTGAGAATGGGTTGGCCATAGCCACCAGCACCAATGAGGGCTCCCAGGGTGGCAGTTCCGACATTAATGACTGCGGAGGTTTTTATCCCTGCCAGGATTGACTGAGTCGCCAGGGGTAATTCAATGAGTTTCAATCGAGCTGAAGCAGGCAAGCCCAGCGCCAGGGCAGATTCCCGAATGTCCAAAGGAATTCCGGTTAATCCACTAATGGTATTGCGAACGATGGGCAAAAGACTATACAAAAACAACGCGACCAGCGCAGGTGGTCCGCCAATTCCCAGCAAGGGAATCATGAACACCAACAGAGCCAAAGAGGGAATAGTTTGGATGACACCAACTGTACTCAGAATTACCTGACCCAGCGAGGCATTGCGTGCACCCCAGATTCCCAGGGGAATGGCGACCAATATTGCAGCGCTCAGGGAGAGGATCACCAGAAACAGATGTTCTTGAGTGGTATCGATCAGGCGTGTTAATCGGCTGGATGTTTCAACCCTGCTACTAATATTAAAATGTTTCTGTAGAAAGTCCTGAGCGACTTGCGCTTCAGGAAGACCATTCAGCTTGACCGCCGAGTTCATCTGAATCATCTGTGTCTCTGAAATGACGCCTGAGAATTGTCCAAGAAATTCATCAATATTGGGAATGCGTTCAACCAGGTCTGCCCGGTAGAGTATCACTGCGCGATAGTCGGGAAAGTGCTGCAGGTCATCCTTGAGGATGGCTAGCTGGTAGTAAGCAATCTCGGCATCAGTAGAATAAAGATCAATCAGGTCGATGGATCCAGCTTCGAGCCCCTTATACGCCAGGTCATGATCAAGTCCACGTACGTTGCTCTGTGGCAATTGATAATGATCTCTCAGACTGGGCCAGCCATCCTCTCTGTCCATGAACTCATTGGTGAATCCGAAACGAAGTTGATCATGTCCTCGCAAATCACTTATGGATTTCAAATTATATTTTCGTGCAGTTTCTGGAGCAACCCCTATGGCATAGGTATTATTAAACCCAAGATGCGCGGTCATTTTTATCCCCATCGTCCCCAGGGCTTGTCTCAATTCATCAGTGGAGTTAATTGTCTCCTCCTGGAGGATTTCGTGGATGATGGTTCCTGTGTAGTCTGGGTAGATGTCGAGTTCACCCTGAACCAGGGCATTCCACAGTAAGCGGGTTCCACCCAACTGATCCTTGTGAATTGCTGAGATGTCATCACTCCTGAGATTTTGAGTGATGGCTTCACCCAGGATGACAGACTCAGTAAATTTTTTGGAACCCACTTTCACCGGTTGTGCCTGAAGACTGCTCAATGTTATGACAAGCAAAGTCAAGAGGAAGAATAGGTACTTCATTGTATCTGATCCTCCAAATGCCGCCAGGGTTTGCGTTGGGCATTAATGAATTCGGTCACAAAGGGATCAGATGGATTTGCAGACAAATTTGACAGTGTATCATGCTGGAGGATATGACCCCCCCGCATCATAACAATTAAATCGCCCAGTGATGCTGCTTCACCCATATCATGGGTAACCATAACCACGGTCTTTCCCAACCGATTGAAAATTGCCTTCATGTCTTCTTGCAGACCAACCCGATGCAGAGGATCCAGTGCGCCCAGGGGCTCATCCAGGAAAAGGATTTCTGGATCAAGCATGAGGGCACGCATAAGGGCTACCCGCTGTACCTGTCCACCGGAAAGTTGCCGGGGGTACCGATCCAAAATACTCCGAGAGAGGTGGGTGAGCTCACACAGTTCAATCAGCCTGCCCTCAATCCATTCAATAGGTCGATTGAGATATTTGGCCATGAGTGAGATATTTTGAGCGGCAGTCAAATGGGGGAAAAGACCACCATCCTGGAGCACAAATCCAACTTGCTGACGCAATAGCTCCGCATTTTCGCGTGTCAAGGTCTTCCGGAACAGAGATATGGATCCCTTGTCAGGCCATAGTAGCCCAATCATGAGCCTCAGAAGGGTGGACTTGCCACAACCGCTGGGCCCAATCAGAACTACGGTTTTTTGATCAGGGATATCCAGGGACAGATCATGAATGACCTCATTCCCATCAAAGATTTTGCGAATGTGATCCAGCTTTATCATCGTGATTCTAAAGTATGTCGACAGACATCGTCTGAGACTTTAGCAAGACACTCAGGGGCTCTGCACATAAACCCAAATTCCCATTTCGTTCATTTCGTCTAATTCGTTGTAAAAAGTCAGTATCAATCAACTAGCCACATCTCGAGCCAGACGTATTCCCATGAATTGCCAGCGTGATTGGGGGTAGAAAAAGTTGCGGTAAGTAGAGCGGATATGATCCTGACTACTGACACAGGAGCCACCCCTGAGAACCATCTGACTGGACATGAATTTCCCATTGTATTCACCAACAGCCCCACTGGCTGCTTTGAAGCCGGGGTAGGGTGTATACGGACTGCGTGTCCATTCCCAGACATCTCCAAACAGTTGCTGTAGTTCTGTGGGGTGAGGATCAGCAGGAGGTGTTGGATGAAAATTTCCCGCTTCGACAAAATTTCCAACTATCTCCTGCTGTCTGGCAGCCAGTTCCCATTCAACTTCACTGGGGAGACGAGCGCCTGCCCAATTGGCAAAGGCATCGGCTTCATAATAACTAACATGGGTAACAGGGGCCTTCAGGTTCAGGGGGAGGAGGCCTGATAGCGTGAATTCAAACCATTCACTCCCCTTTTTAACCCAGTAAAGTGGTGTCTGCCAACCCTCACGATTAATTGTGGACCAGCCATCTGAAAGCCACAAGGATGGAGTTTCATAGCCACCGTCATTTATAAATTCAAGGAAGTCACCATTGGTGACCAACCTGCTGGATAGCACAAAATCCTGTAACAGCGCTTCATGCAGGGGTGTTTCGTTATCAAAAGCAAAACCAGCCTCAGAATACCCCAGGCTTTTGATTCCACCGGGAAAGGAGACCCAGGACTGTGGTGACATTTCAGCGTCTTCAGTTACGGGTTTGGTTGTGGAGTATGAAGGGTAAAGTGGGTTCTGGAAAAAAACATGCTTGATGTCAGTGAGCATTAATTCTTGATGCTGCTGTTCATGGTTGAGTCCCAGAATGATGAGTGGTGTTAATGATTCCAATCGCTCTTCACTCAATCCTTCCAGAAATCGCTGCATTTCATGGTCGATATGTTGGCGGTAACGATAGACTTCTTCCACAGTAGGTCGGCTCAACATGCCTCGCTCTGGCCTGGAGAACTGTTTGCCCACAGCATTGTAGTATGAGTTAAATAAATAGTTGTAGAGCTCATTGGGTGTCTCATAATCGGGCAATTCTGGCTTGAGGAGAAAGGTCTCAAAAAACCAGGCTGTGTGTGCGAGATGCCAGCGTGTGGGACTCACATCGGGCATGGATTGGATTACATAATCTTCAGTCTCCAGGGGCTCACAGAGCTGCTCTGTGAATGCCCTAATCCGATTGTAGTTATTCATTATTTCTGAGCGCGTCAATGTATGTTATCCTGCTTTTTTTCACAATTGATTGAGCGAGAATTCCAGAATACGCTTCAATTGTTAGTGCTTGGAAGTAGAAAATAACCAAAGTCCCTTGAATTGGTATCAAATTCAGGATGCTCACAGTTGCTTGCAACTAATCAGGAATGAGGCTTGCAGACATAGTTGCAATATTTAGTTTTTATCAACTATTTTAATTTTAACTCGAGGGAAGAAAACATGAAACAATTACTGATAGGTTTAATGCTAATACCACTGCTAGTTCTAGTGGTCAGTTGTGAAGATGATCCAGATTATGCTGCAGATATCATAGGGAAGTATATCGTAGAGTCCATTACAGAAGGTGGTGATGTGTACGACTTCACTGAATTACCCCTGGAGCACGCATTTCTGGTTGAAATTTCCCGGGATGAAATCAAGAGTTACTACAATGATGATCTGTGTGGTGATTCATATCTGAGTGAAACTGATTTCATTGATGATGTAACTGAAACGGCTATCGTTTACACCGATGGTTTTGAGTCGACCTATTCCTTCGTTGATGGCAAACTCAGAATTGATGAAGCAGGTGATATTCTTATTCTTGCTGTATATGACGGAGCTTTACCTCCAGCAGTATTTTCGGATCCAAGCCTGCTTGAGAACGATACTTACGAACCCAATAATGAAATGGCAAGGGCGACACCAATAACCGTAGGTACCGCTGGACAGAATCACTACATGGCTGCTTGTGGAGACCAGGATTTCTTCAAGTTTTCAGCTATTCAAGGGGTTAGCTACAAATTAGGAACCACGACCCCATCAGAATCGTCATTAGATATGGAAATCACACTTGCCTCTCCTTTTGCCGTAGAGCTGGAGAGTAATGATGACTACGACTTCCCGAATTTGAACCCAGGCTTGGACTGGACTTGTCCTGAAAGTGGAGATTACTTTTTCCTATTGGAGGGCTTGTATTTAGAAGAAGTCGGGAATTACTTCATCTCAGTTGTTGAACAACAAGGGCTGCCAAAAGCCACGGGAGTTTCCGCCGTAAAAGAGAAGCCTGAATATTTAAAATACAGATTTAGTGGTAACCTTTTTAATTAAACAGAACTAAAATTATGATAAGCAAGAGGCTGTAGAAACACAGCCTCTTGCTTATGCAGTTTTTTTACTGAATAACGCCAACTGTAATATAAATATGTGATGAAATGCATCACATAGCATAAACACATTAAAACATAAAGGTTGTATTGACAATCCTCCAATAAATTTGCATATAATCCCCACGTTGAGTTCATGCATTTCACGGCGGTTTCAGATGCAGATCACAACTGGATAATGATGGGTCATAATTTCGCTCCCCTGAGGAGTCTGGAGACATAAATGAAACGCAAAGTATTGGTCATCTCACCTATTCTAGTATTGGTAATCGGGTTCGTAATTATGAAAGTCCTGGTATCTTTCAAGGAAGATAAACCAAAACGAAATTCACAGGTAAAACCGCGCATTGTAGCCACCAAGGCTGTTGAGTTAGGTGATGTTCCTGCCCGTCTAAAAACTTTTGGTACTCTGGCAACCAGCCAACCCATATCATTGATCAGTGAAGTCTCAGGGAAACTTCAACCAGGGGATGTGGTGTTTCAGCCAGCCCAGTCGTTCAACAAAGGTGATCTCTTACTTAAGGTGGATGATCGACAGATCAAACTGGAACTGAACAGTACCAAAAGTGATCTGCTTACCGCCCTGGCTTCGCTCATGCCTGAAATAAAAGTGAGCTCACCCAAAATATTCCAGATCTGGCAAACCTATTTCGATGCCATCAGCTTTGATAAGGCCATTGGTCCCCTTCCAGAAACCACGGATCAACGGCTTAAAGCACTCCTGGCCCGCTACAATATTTTCAAACTTTATTTTGCGGTTCAAAACCTGGAGATCCGTGCTGCCAAACATTACTTCTATGCACCCTTCAATGGCTCCATCATTTCAACTCAGCTGCGCGAGGGAAGTGTGGCAGCTCCAGGCACCAGATTGGGTGAATTGATTAACCTGGATAAACTTGAAGTGGAAATTCAGATTCCCGCTCAGGATATGAACTGGATCAAGAGTGGCTCCATTGTCAAACTGCGTCCTGATGATTCACAGGTCGAATGGATTGGTCATATTGATAGAATTGGCAATATTATCGATGAGCGTTCCCAGTCAGTCCTGGCCTATATCAATCTGGATGACACGGGTGATGTGATCCCGATGGCCGGCATATTCCTGGAAGCCAATATTGAAGCAACCACGATCCCAAAGGCTTTGAAGCTAGAGAGAAGAGCCGTCTATGAAGAAGCCTATGTTTTTCTCATAAAGCAGGGGCAGTTTGTCCAACGAGAGGTCGGGATAGCTTTTGACGAGGGTGATTTTTACATCATCAATGAGGGGTTGTCTGATGGAGACACGCTGGTGACTGAACTTCTACAGGGTGTCTCAGCAGGTATGCCGGCCCTGGCACGGGAAAATCTCAATGCTGGAGCTTCAGCAACCCCATGAAACGGGTAATAGAATTTTTTGCCCAATATCCCATCTGGTCCAATGTTTTGTTGGTGGGTGTTCTCTTTTTTGGAGGACTGGCGCTGTCAAATCTGCGCTATTCCACCTTTCCTGAAATAGCCCCGACCAACATCATTATTCAAGTGCTTTATCCAGGCGCTTCACCTGAGGAAGTGGAAGAGGGGGTAATCCTCAAGATTGAAGAAAATCTGGATGGGCTAGATGGTATTGAACGGGTAACCTCCACTTCTTCTGAAAACTTTGGAAATGTAAATATTGAAACCATCCGTGGTGCCGATATGGATAAAGTTTTAACCGAAGTGAAAAATGCTGTTGATCGTATAAACTCCTTTCCGCTGGGTGCTGAAAAACCTGTGGTCTTCCAACAAAAATTCAGAAGTCGTGCTTTATCCATTGTGCTGTTTGGTGAAACTGATCTGCGTACCATGAAAGTTTTTGCTGAGAATCTTCGCGATGACCTGATTGCCTCGCCTGAAATATCACAGGTGGCAATTCAGGGCTATCCTGGTCTGGAAATTTCAATCGAGGTGTCAGAAGCCAACCTGCGTCGCTATCAGCTCACTTTTGATGAAATATCTCGCCGGGTTCAAGCAGAGAATGTGAATCTCTCTGGAGGCAAGTTCGATACCCGTGATGAAGAAATTCTCATTCGTGCTTATGGACGTGAATATGAAGCCGCTGAGCTGGCGAATATGATTGTTCGGGGAGACACAGAGGGCAATCTAATACTCCTTAAAGATGTAGCTACTATCAAAGAGCGCTGGGCAGATACACCTGACAAAACGTACTACAATGGCCAGACATCCGTGGTGCTCAACATCGAAAAAACCCGTGAGGAAAATGTCCTGGAAGTGGCTGATATTTCCAAAGCCATGGTGGAAAAGTTCAACGCCGAAAATACTGTCATCCAGGCCAAAGTTCTGGCTGACAATACCATTAGTCTCCGTCAACGCCTCGAGCTTTTGATTAATAATGGAATGATTGGGTTGGTTCTGGTGGTTCTCAGCCTCAGCTTTTTCCTGAACCTGAGGATATCCTTCTGGGTGGCAATCGGCATACCCTTTTCATTTGCCGGCATGTTTTTGGTTCTGAGTTTTGCCGGAATCACCCTGAATGTGATCTCACTTTTCGGGATGATTATCGTCATTGGTATTCTGGTGGATGACGCCATTGTTGTCTCAGAAAGTATCTTCAGTGAGTTCGAAAAGGGGAAGAAGGGCCTGCAGGCTGCCATCGATGGTGCCATCATCATGCTGGGACCTGTGACCACATCGGTTATGACTACCATTCTTATTTTTATCCCTTTTTTCTTTTTAGATGGATTTCTGGGGCGGTTTATCTGGAATCTTGCAGCTGTGGTTGTTGCGGCGCTCATCTTTTCTCTCATCGAATCATTTTTGATTCTACCCGCCCACCTGGCTCATTCAAAGGGCTTGCACGCCCATAGCAAAGATTCAGCGATACGTAAAAAGATAGAAGCGATCATCCAGTTTCTTACTCAGCGCATGTATGGACCTTCTCTTAAATATGCCTTACGCTATAAGTGGCTTACTGTCACCATGCCCATCGTTTTTGTTTTTATCACCATCGGTCTTTTTGGTGGTGGTTTTATAGGGTTCACCTTTTTCCCCTTCATTGATGGTGACACCATGCCCATCAATGTGAGTCTTGTTGCAGGTAGGCAGGAAGCCGATGTGAATCGATTACTCAAGGAAATTGAAGATATTGTCTGGTCGGTAAACGAGGAGTTGAGTGCTGAGCGGGATGATGGCCTTGATTATGTGCTGGGCATCAAAAGAGATATTGGTCGCAATGATTTTGGTGATGCTGGCAGTCATGCCGGAAAGTTGACTGTTCAATTGCTGGATGGGGAATTGCGAGGTATGGACAGCTTTGTTATTGCCAGTCGTATTCGTAAAGCTGTGGGCTCTAGGCCAGAGGCTCAAAAAATTTCCTTTGGCCGGGCCAGTATGTTTGGAAAGCCGGTTTCAGTCAGTCTACTGGGGAGCAATCTGGCCGAGCTGAACAAGGCCAGTAATCTGCTGACTGCAGAGTTGCAGCAATTCTCAACCCTGCGTGATGTTTCGCTGGGTACCAAGGAAGGCCGCCGTGAAATTGATATTAAGCTTAAACCATTGGCCTACTCGTTGGGATTAACCCTGCGAGATATCGCGGGTCAGGTTCGTCAGGGCTTTTTTGGTCAGGAAGTGCAGCGACTGCAACGGGGACGCGATGAAATCCGTGTCTGGGTTCGGTATTCGCCTGAGGATCGCTCATCCCTGGGATATCTGGATCGCATGTTGATTCGGACACAAAACGGGGCGGAGTATCCCTTTGGTGAATTGGCCACCTATTCCTTGAAACGGGGCATCACCTCCATTAGCCATCTGGATAAAAAGCGGGAATTAACAGTGGAGGCTGATCTGGCGGATGGTTCTCTGGATTTGCCACCTATTCTGGAAGAAATTCGGGAAGAAGTAATCCCCAGGGTGCTGGCTCAAGTTCAGGGTGTAAATGTTTCATATGAAGGTCAATCCCGTGACCAGGCCAAGACCGGCGCTAGTTTTCGAAAAACCTTTCCCCTGGCTTTTATGGGTATGTTTATTTTGCTGATTCTGGTTTTTCGCTCATATATCCAGGCTTTTTTGATCTTTGGATTGATTCCTTTTGGTGTAATTGGAGCATTCTGGGGTCATGGCGTTCATGGTATTCAGGTGAATACATTGTCCGTATATGGTATTCTGGCCCTGACCGGTATTATTGTAAATGACTCAATTGTTCTGGTTGATAAAATCAACCGCAACCTCAAAGCTGGTCTGAAACTGCATCCTGCGGTTTATGATGCGGGAATATCCAGGTTGCGACCCATTTTGCTCACGACTTTCACCACATCTTTTGGCTTGGCGCCGTTGATTTTTGAAACGAGTCGCCAGGCACAATTCCTGATTCCCATGGCAGTTTCAATGGCTTATGGGCTACTGTTTGGGACTTTCCTGATTCTGGTGGTGTTGCCAGCAAGTTATCTGGTGATGAACAGGGTTCGCTTGTTTTGGATGAAACTTTATTATGGTGTAGTATTGGCTCCAGAGGAAGTAGAGCCGGCCATGCTGGAGTTAAAAGCACTTGAGGACCAGTCTGCCCCAAATTAGACAGGCATTCATCCCCGGGTCTGCCAGGGATTAATATAAAATAATGCAGGTTCCCGCTTGAGTATGCTTCGAGAGCCTCAGCAAGACTACTGACTTTACTCTGGTTGGGTCACTATACGCTCAACAATTACAGCTCCTTAGATAAAAAACATTTTAGTGGTATTGATCAGAAGAACACTTGTTATCACACAATCATTTTGTATATTTGAAAAATACCAAACACAGGATTGTATGAATACTGATCAAATCAAACAGGAATTTGTGAACCGCTTTGGCGATGCCTATAAGGATTTTGGACTGCCCATTCTCATGGGCCGTGTTGTTGGACTACTGCTGTATAGCGATGAAGCAGTCTCTCTGGATACCATGACGGATGAACTCCACGTTAGCAAAGGTCCCGTGAGCCAAATGCTCCGTCGACTGCGCGACCATAACCTGGTTAAGCGAATCTGGGTCGGTGGGGATCGTAAAGATTATTACCAGGTAGTTGATCATGTTTTTCTGCAAGCGTTTATCAATCAGACCGACCTGCTCAGGAGGAATCTCCTGTTGGCCAAGGAATTTGAGAGAAAACTAAAGAAAAGACAGGATCCAGAACTGGACACATTTAGAGCCCGTATTGATGAAATGGTGGATTTTAATACACAAATGCAGGAATACCTCCACTCGTTTATCGATAAGTGGCGTGATGAACACACTGAATTATAGCAGCATAAGTTATTGAGGAAAAAATGAACAGACTTGAAAGTAAAGTAGCCATTATTACTGGAGGAGCCGCCGGCATTGGTGAAGCAACCGTAGAAAAATTTCTAGCGGAAGGAGCCGTTGTATCAGCGTGGGATGTCAACCCAGAGCTTGGTGATCAACTGTGCCAGCGGCTGCAAACCAATGACAACCGGTTGGAATATCGACAGGTGGATGTCACTGATGAATCCGTTGTCACCGAGGCCATCGAAGCACTGGTAGCGAAATACGAGAGGGTAGATATTCTCATTAATAATGCCGGGATCACACGTGATGCTACCTTGCTCAAAATGGAGAGCGCCGCTTTTGATCAAGTAATTGATGTGAATCTAAAAGCTGTTTATCTCTGTGGACAAGCCGCTGCCAGACAGATGGTTACCCAGGGATCCGGTGTCATTATTAATGCCAGTTCGGTTGTGGGACTCTACGGTAATTTTGGCCAAACTAATTATGTAGCCTCTAAGGCAGGTGTGATTGGGATGACCCAGGTCTGGGCCCGCGAGCTTGGGCGTAAAGGGGTACGCGTGAATGCAGTGGCTCCAGGGTTTATTGCTACTGAAATGGTTAAAAAAATGCCCGAGAAGGTGATTGAAATGATGGCCGGAAAAGCACCCATGCAGCGTATCGGTGAACCCTCAGAAGTAGCCTCTGTTTACGCCTTTTTGGCTTCGGATGAAGCATCCTTTGTGCACGGCACGACTATTTCCGTAGATGGAGGTCTGATTTCCTGATGACTGGGTCTCGCAATGCACGAATTTTAGCCACAGGAACTGCGGTACCAGATCGCATTGTTCCCAATGCTTACTTTGATGAAATTTTAGGTGAAAATGTCTCTGATTGGTTGGAAGACAACCTGACTATCAGGGAACGCCGCTGGTTATCAGATGGGGAGAGTGTGGCAGACCTGGTAGAGTCTGCTGCCAGAAGCATTCTGTCCAACGCCGGTGTCTCACCCGATGAGTTGGATCTGATTATCGTCTCCACGGATACACCAGAATACATATCCCCTTCAACTGCATCTGTCATTCAAGATCGGTTGGGTGCAACCGGAGCTGGAACTTTTGATTTAAATGCGGCCTGCGCCGGGTTTGTTACGGGTATCGATATGGCTGCTAAATACATGCAGGCTGATTCTAATTATAAATATATCCTGGTGATTGGTGCTTATGGGATGTCCCGCTTTCTCAATCTTCAGGACAAAAAGACAGTCACCCTCTTCGCTGATGGCGCTTCCGGGGTCTTGCTGGGGTGTGATGACTTAGGTATCGGTCATCTTGGGGGATTGCTCCATACCGAAGGACAGTATGCAGACTGGATGGGTATTTATGCAGGTGGAGTAAAAACTCCAGTGACTCCCACAGTTATGGAGAATAAAGATCACCTTCTCAAATTTGTAAAAAAATTCCCCAAAGAACTCAACCCCATAACCTGGGAAAAGATGGTTCGAAAGGTGGTCTCTTATAGTGATCACGAACTAAGCCAGGTGAAGCAGATATTTTTCACGCAAATAAATATCAACAGCATTCAGGCCACCATGGACGCCCTGGGTCTACCCATGGAAAAAGCGCAGACGGTGATGTCTCTATATGGATACACAGGGTCGGCTTGTATACCCATGGCCCTGCATGAAGCCCATAATCAAGGGAAACTTGAACGCGGTGATCTCATTGTATTTATGGGATCAGGCGGCGGCCTGGCCTTTGCCTGTTCCGCCTGGATCTGGTAAGGAGCCAGTATGAATGCGAATAGCGATATGGTAATGTACAGCTGGATCGTAATTATCCTGCTGGCATCGGGTATTCTAGCCCTGGTCATTCGGGGAGCGCGGAAGACCAAGAGCATGCAGGATTATGCCCTGGGATCTTTTCTATTTTCACCCGCAGCAGTTGGTATTTCTCTGGCAGCTTCCATGACCAGTGCGGCCACATTTATAATTAATCCCGGTTTTATTGCGCTATACGGGGTTTCAGCCGTTATCTCCTATGCTGTGGTATTGCCGATGGCGGCCATGGTTTCCCTGGTGATTCTCAGCAAGGGTTTCCGGAAATTTGGAGCAACTGTAAAAGTTATGACGCTGCCCCAGTGGATGGGCGTGCGCTATGACAACAAGGGTTACCAAACTTTTTTTGCCATCCTTTCTCTTTTGCTTATCACTTTTATCGTCCTAATTGTGGTTGGCTTAACCAAGGTGTTGTCCAGCACGCTGGCTATTTCAGAAACAGCCGCACTGTTGGGTATAGTCATATTCATCTTTGGCTATATGATGTTTGGTGGGGCCAATTCGATGGTCTACACCAACACTATCCAGGGCTCTATCATGCTGGTTGTCGCCTTTTTACTTCTGGGGTCAGGTTACGAGCATTTCAGTGCCGGCGTACACGGGTTTCTTGACAAACTAGTAGCAATTGATCCGAATTTAGCCAGTACAACCAACACCAATAGCTTTCTGTTCCGGGACTGGTTTGAAATTGGTGTGGTACAGATAATTGTGGGTGTAGCTATCGTTTGTCAACCCCATATCATAACCAAAAGTCTCCTATTGAAAGATGATAAAAGCGTCAACCGTTTTCTAACCGTGGCGGTTGTGACAGAAATAATTTTCTTCAGTGTCGTCATTGCAGGTCTTTATGCGCGCCTGGCATTTTCAGACCTTGTGGCCAATGGTGTCGCACTAAAAATGGATGGAATCATTCCAGCCTATGTATTGCATGAATTTCCTGTCTTTATAGGACTGTTTGTTGTGTTGGGCTTGATAGCGGCTGGTCTGAGTACGCTGGAAGGACTGATTCAGAGCCTGTCAACGACCATGACCACTGACCTGGTGAAACCCACTTTTCTGAAGATCAAGGGTGTGGAGCCAGAAGAGGCACTGATGATAAAAGTCAATCGCTTGATTATTGTGTTATTAGCCATCGTTGCTATCATTTTATCTCGCCAACAACTACTCCATCCAAAACTTTCTGTAGCCATCTTTGCCCAGAATGGGGTCTATGCATTTTTTGCCGCAGCCTTTTTCCCTATCCTATTTGGCATGTTCTCAAAGCGGACACCTGCCATAGCGGCAATCGCTGCCAGTGTGACTGCAGTTGTGGTGCATTTCTCAATGTATTACGGCAAGATAGCAGTGCCCTTTACGCTGGCTACTGGTGAAAATCCTGGGGTCGCAGCGGCCGTGGCCATCATACTCTCCCTAATTGTAGGATCAGTCATTTTTCAATTGAAAAAGGAAGCCCTCTCTTGACCTTGCATGCACATGACTGGCTGGCTCGTTGGGCCTATTACACGCCAGATAAGCTGTTTCTACGAGATCACCAGACCGACCGTTCCTGGTCATATGCTGAATTCAATAGTACTGCTCTGTCCTGTGCTGCATATTTATCTGTTCAACAGAAGCTGAAGAAGGGTGACAGACTGGCTATCTATGCCCGCAACAGAATGGAATATTTCCTGCTGTATTTTGCTGCACTCAAACTTGGTGTCATCGTCGTGCCTTTGAATTTTCGCCTCACGGCGGCTGAATTGGATGTCTTACTTCTGGATGCTGACCCATCACTCATGGTTTTTGAGGGTGAATACAAGGATCAAATCAACGCACTAAAATCACTACCTACAGATTGCATCAAACTGGAGATGGAAGCTTTGAGCGAGATGCTGAACAGCACTTCTGGAATTGATTCTCCCTCTTTGCCCCAGGTGGATATCAGCAGTGATGATCTGGTTATGATTCTGTATACTTCGGGTACTACAGGAGTTCCCAAGGGAGCTATGATCACCCACAAAATGCTGTTCTGGAATGCTGTCAATACTGGATTGCGTTTAGATATTAACTCCAGCGATCATACCCAGGCCTATGCTCCTTTGTTTCACACAGGCGGCTGGAATGTCCTATTCACGCCCTTTCTGCATCATGGTGCCTCACATACCATCCTGGAAAATTTTGATGCTGATGTGATTCTGGAGCTTATTGAAAAGGAAAAATCTACAGTTCTATTTGGCGTGCCCACCATGATGCAAATGCTCTCAGACTCTCCCCGATTTGCAGAGACAGATCTATCCAGTCTGCGTTACGCCATTGTGGGGGGAGCACCCATGCCCATCCCATTGATAGAGTTGTGGCATAAACGAGGAGTTCCCATTCGCCAGGGGTATGGACTCACAGAAGTGGGACCTAATTGCTTCTCTCTGAATCAGGATGCCGCCATTCGAAAACAGGGTAGCATCGGTTTCCCCAATTTTTATCTCGATGCTAAAATCGCCGGGGAAACTGGCGAGGAAAAAGGTGTTGATGAAGCGGGAGAATTGTGGCTTCGTTCACCGGTAGTGACCCCTGGATATTGGAGAAAACCGCAGGAAACCAAGGCGACAATTACCGGTGGCTGGTTTCATACTGGCGATATGGCCAGAGTTGATGCGGAAGGCTACTTTTATATCGTTGATCGTAAAAAGAATATGTTCATCAGTGGTGGTGAAAATGTCTATCCCGCCGAAGTGGAGGCCGTGTTGATTCAGCATCCACAGATCAAAGATGTTGCTGTGATCGGGATATCAGATGAAAAATGGGGCGAGGTCGGCCTGGCCTATATCGTCGCAGCAGAACCCATAGAAATTACGGAGGTCAAAGCCTTTTGCTTGAAGTCTCTGGCCAAATATAAAATACCAAAAGCGGTCTGCATGATCGAGGAATTGCCCTTGAACGATTCGGGTAAGCTCGACCGCAGACATTTAATAGAGATATACAAACAACAGAAGGAGACAAAATGATGAAACGATACTCAATTCTGATAGTTCTTATTCTTGGACTATTACTTGTGCTTGGTTGTGAAGACGACTCCGGTACAAACGCAAACGAAAATGATGTTGATGTTTGGGTCGGTAACTGGCTGAGTGCTGGAGACAATGTGGCATATATACTGTCTGCATATTTTCAGTATGACAGCGTAAAAGTTGAGTTTACAGCAGACAATACTGTAACGCTCGAAACCCATGTTATGGATGCTGGTTGGACCACCCTGGAAGGTACCTACGTGCTTACAGAATCATCTGATTCTGACATAGATGCCATCCAGCTTATCTATACTGCTTTTGAGCAGGAAGGTATTATCCAGATTGTTGGTGATACCCTCCGTTTGGAAGCGGTTCAGACCAATCCCGATATTGCCGCCACCGTTCCTACCGTTGCTGCAGGTTTTGGTGCTGATGAAACTTTGGGTACCATCAATATTCAGACTTACATCCGCCAGGATTAATACGCTTAAAACCGGGGTGATTGTTAGCTGATCACCCCGGACACTATCAGGGAGACAGGTATGCACAAGCTATTCGTGTATTCAATTCTAATGGTTTGCTTTGTGGGCATAAGCATTGGTCAAACATTGCCGGTCTGGCCGGAAGGCAGAGAAACCATACGTGAAAAAAAGGAATTAACCTTCATCGGGTATTACCTCACACGTTATGAAGCCATTAATGTGGGCCCCACCAATGAATTCCTAAAAGGACAAGTTGTGGGTCGTTTTTATGGTGGTAATACCACCAAAAGTTACTCAGACAAATACTCGAATTATCTTGAACAGCGCTTCCTGGGAATGCTCTCGTATTCGCCACGATTGTTTGATGGGTGGGCACGCATGCGCATGGCTTTTGAACTGGATTGGACCTGGGGTGATGCCAATTATGGTGCCGGAGGCAATTTCGGTGGAGCTTTTGGAGCTGATTTTGTAAACATGCAAACCCAGAACCTGTTTATGGAATTCCATCCCAACAAACACTGGTATGTGAACCTGGGATTATTGCGGTTTTATGACAATACTTCAGTTCCCTATTATACTGGAACCAGTGAGCTTTTGACTACTGGGTATCGTCTGTCTCTATTTGCTTCAGATGCCTCAGGGTTGTCGGCGCATTACTCACCTAATAGTTACCGACATATTAAAGCGGGTGCGTACCAATTGTACGAGAACAATGTTGAACAAAATGATGATGTTTTTCTGTTTGAACTGGATGTGGAGCAGGATTTGTCAATTAAATCAACACTGGGTCTCACGGTTTATCATCTCCGTGATTACGGTAGTTCACAGAGTAGTGCTGGTGAGGGAGGAGTATCCATTCTGGGTCAGGGGCTAAACTCCTTGTTGGCTCCCTATAATGGTGTCTTTCAATTCAACTTGGGCAATGAGACCTACAATGCAAAACTGTGGTGGTTTGGTGCCCATTTCGATAGTGACCCGCTACTGGAGCAGGGACGTCTGGGTCTGAGTGGATTTGCTTATACCACCCGTGGCCTGGTGAGCACAGCAACCAGAGATATCGATGTTGCCGGGTATGCAGCCAATCTGCGCATGGCATACAAATATGGAAAAACCAATCGGGATCGGATTGTTCTGGATGGTATTTATTCCACAGGAGATGTGGAAAATGTTGATGATGGAAAATACACTGGAGTGTTGACCGGTAATAACTGGACATCCCCTGGTGCTGTATTTTTTGGCACAGGATTATATCTGCTCCTGCCCCATGGGGATGTGGTGAATCGTTACTATGCTTCTACCATTGATATTCAAAATATGGGCTATGGTCTGGCTGCCGGGGTAGCGCAGGTTTCCTATGACATTGTACCTTACAAGTTGCGAGCAGAGGCAAACCTGGGATATGGTATGTCCCCAGTTGCTCCATTGGGCGGTGGCAATTTTATGGGATTCGAGAAAAATGTTGGAGTCGTTTACACACCAAAGGTGTTTTTTGATATCGAAATGCATGCTGCCCACCTGAGTCTGGGTGATTTTTATGATTCTTCGCTAACCAACGGCGGCATTACTGAACGACCACCAGATCCCTGGACATTCATATTGTTGTTAAAATGGATCATGTTTTAGGAGGGTATGATGAAAATATTAAAACATATCTTCGTTTTTATGGTAGTGATAGGAACACTTATGGGCGCTGGAACCGGATCGTATTACAAACTTCCCAGTCTAGAATTCGATGAACTGGACTATGGCTTTCCAGTCCAGACTATTCAACTCGGTAATGTTGAGCTGGGCTACATTGAGCAAGGTGAAGGACCAAAAACCATTCTCCTTATTCACGGTCTGGGTAGTTATGCCAGAGCCTGGACTAAAAATATTGAAGTTCTGGCAGAGACGCACCGTGTCATCGCTGTGGATTTACCAGGCTATGGTCATTCCAGTAAAGGTTACTATGAATATTCAATGTCCTTTAATGCTGATGTATTGAGACACCTCATAGCAGAACTGAATTTAGGAACGGTTACCGTTGCCGGGCACTCTATGGGTGGCCAGATCGCCATGACCCTGGCACTGGAAAGTCCAGATCTGGTGGACAGGTTGATCCTGATTTCTCCAGCTGGATTTGAGCGCTTTAATGAGGGTGAATCAGCCTGGATGAAAAATGTTATGACACCAGAACTGGTGCGAGATACACCGGTGCGGGCTATTGCCAAGAACGTGAGCATCAACTTCTATGAGTTTCCAGAGGATGCCGCCTGGATGATTACAGATCGTATTCAGCTTCGGGGAGCCAGCGATTTCTATAATTACTGTTTTGCAGTTTCCAAAAATGTCGAAGGCATGTTGCGTGGAATCGTCTGGGACAAGCTGGATAAAATCAGCCAGCCTACTCTGGTCTTGTTTGGAGCTAATGATGCCTTAATACCTAATCGGTTTCTACACCCGGGTTGGACAAAAGAAATAGCTGAAATAGCCAAAGAAATACCAAATAGTACCATCACAGTGATTCCCAAATGTGGACATTTTGTACAGCTGGATGCTTATGAGGCAGCCAATACGGCCATGCTTGATTTTTTGAAGTGATTCGTTCGTACTACAACTTGAAGAAGCCGTAATACCTCTGGTATTGCGGCTTTTATTTGTTGGGTTTGGACGGCCAGGGTCGTTGGCTCTCTGCATCAATCCAGGCTCGAATCCAATCTGGCAAATCCCCTTTCCAATCATTGTCCGGGAGTTCTTTCATCACATCAGGAGCTGGTACCAGACCCTGCTTTGAAATTACGCCAGCCTTGATTAGAGCAGATGAACAAATTTTATCTCCACACCACATTTCCTGCTGGAAGTAAAACCAGCGTCCATCATGACCTGCCAGACGACTGCGCATTTCATACTTTTTCCCGAACGGTATTCTCCTGCGATAGCGAATACTGGATCCACCTACAGCAAAGCCCCATTTCTTTCTTGAAATGAGTGTCATAAGTCCACCCCGAACGCCAAGGTCATAGCGTCCCAAATCCATAAGCGTCAACTGCCGCCCATTGTTGACTTCACCATAATGGTCAATATCCAACAACCCGGCACGCAGGTGGACAATGCCAGTTTCATCAAATCTTAAGGGAGATCTGCGGCGGGCCTGGAAAATGGTACGTAGGGTGAGAAGGTATGGATACATAACTGCTTCCTTAGAAAATTGGGTTCATGCTGCCATGCTAATACCTCTGGACTGTAACTCAAGAAATATCTCATGTTTTGAAATTAAAGGTAACACCTTACATATAAATGTAATATATTACATAAAATGGAGATGGTATGATAATAGATCAAAATTTAGAGCACAAAAAAGAAATATTTGGGATGACGTTCTTGCTGGCGCAACGCTGGCAAAATTTGGGTGACCAGGAGTTGGCAAGTATTGGGGTGACCACAAAGCAATGGCTGTTAATGGTCACATTGCATATGTTTTTTAAGGAACCACCAACCCTGAACCAATTGACAGAGGCCATGGGCTCCTCTCGGCAGAATGTGAAGCAACTGGCAACCAATCTTGAAAAATCAGGTTATCTAGAAATTTTTCAAGATACCATTGACAAGCGTATTCTACGCTTTCGGCTGACTAAAAAAAATGCAGAGGTATGGGAAGCCAGAGCGGAACGAGATGAGGCCTATATAGGTTCCCTTTTTGGTGATGTGAGTCATGAGGACCTTGTCACGACTCTGAATACTCTCAAGAAACTGGTCAGTATAAGTGCTAAAAAACTGGGGGGTGGATCATGAAAACCCGAAAATTAATATATCTAATTTTAACCCTCACTGTCAGTCTGACGATCTGGGGAAAGGGAAGTGAAATGGAAAAATCTCAAAGAAATATTCAGGCGTCTGACCTGGAAAGGTTACCGGAGCCCGTGCAGCGCTTTATGGAATATAGCCAGGTAGTGGGAACACCCTATATCAACAATGTCAGGATTAAACAAACTGGTTTAATAAAAATGGATCCAGACAAACCCTGGACACCCTTTACGGCAACTCAGGAATTTCACATTCCATCCGCTTCCTTTGTCTGGAAAGCGACTATGAAAATGGCACCGTTTGTTAGAGTTACGGGATGTGATCGACTCCAAAATGGCGTTGGAAACATGCGCATTAAGCTTCTGGGATTTATTCCCATTGTGAATGCAAGGGGACCTGAAATGGATCAAGGTGCCATGACACGCTATCTTTCAGAAGCTATCTGGTTTCCACAATCTTTTCTGGATTCACATATCACCTGGGAGGCAATTGATTCACTTTCGGCGAAGGGCATCCTCACAATAGACGACAAATCAGTTGAGGGTATTTTTCAGTTTGAAGAGTCAGGACGGTTGAGGACGTTCAGCTGCGACCGTTACCATATAAAGGGTGATGAGAAGCAATTGCTGCCATGGTACATTACATTAGATGCTTACGAGGAGCGACAAGGGCTGTTACTGGCTACAAAGGGTAAGGCGATTTGGGATTACTCATCTGGAGAATTTGCGTATATAGATTTGGAAATTACTGCGGTTGAATATGAATAGATCTGGTCGTGTGATTTGTGGGGCTGATGCGAATTTCAGCCCCACAAAAAAGAATGTTACATTAGCGGAGCAAAAGCAGCTTTAATGCCTTTCCATGAAACTCACTTGATTCAAGAACTGCAAAATAAACGCCTGAGGACAAGCCAACTCCATTAAGATCGGTGGCCAGCCAGGAGATATTGTGAACTCCGGGAGTCAGATGTGATAAATCGATACTTCCAACCAGGCGACCCCTGATATCATAAATATTCAGTACAAGTGGATTTTCACCCTGGTTTTCCCCGATCATAATCTGGAATGTTGTTCTGGGATTGAATGGGTTTGGGAATGCCATGACCAATGATGATGAGTGGGGCTGTTGGATAACGTCATCCGTGTCAATTCCTATTACAATGTCTTCATAGTCAGCAAAATAGGCTGTGTAGCGACATCGCAACTGATAGCGTAGGCTCAGAGCAATGGTGCTGTCCTTGAGTGCAGGTGTTTCACCGTAGATATTTATTTGTTGCTCAAGATTATCAAGCGCCTGTTTGGCCCATAGATACGCTGCCAGATCCCATTCGCTGGTATCGCTGTCAAAGTCCAATGAAAACCCATACTGCTGTGTTCCTACAATTCCATCACCCCAATAGTCCAGTGAAGTGGTTCCCGGGGTTTGATAACGACCGGAGTACAGGGAATATGAACCAGAATATGTGTTGGGATTCACCTCAGGAAATACATCGTGTACGTCATCTTTGTTGAAATCAATGACAACATTGTTGAAAATGGGTCGATTGACAATTTGGAAGACACGGCCAATTTCTTCCACCAGATTGCTTTCCTCATCCAGATAAGTCACAAAGCCCCGGTTTAACCGTGCTGTCATATCCAGTCTGGTATGATCCACTTTATTACCGATAGCTATGGGGAAAATGGCAGTATTATGTGTGTTCTCCTCAGCGAGTGCAATCGGATCCAGAGGAGAGCGGCCATCGGTGAACGCGACAATGGCGTTATGGTAATCAGAACTGAGAAACTGGTCCAATCCGACTACCAGACCCTCTTCGAGATCACTTCCACCACTGGCTGTTAAGCCATCCAAATAGGTTTTTGCACTTGCAATATTTGCTGCTGTGGCCTGAGTTAATTCTGTTCGCCATTCACTGGCCCAATAGCTATAGCTTATCACGTTAAAAGAATCATCCTCATTAAGTTCATCAAGGGCAAGTTTTAAGGCTGCGACTGAAGCCTCCAGCTTAAAGCCCAACATGGTTGATGATGTACTCAGGAGGAACACTATTCTTCGGTTTAAATTTTCTGTTTGGTTAGTAATGTTGGGAGGGGTCAAGAAAAAAGCAAAATGACCATCCACATCTTCGTGTAAAGCGGAGAAAAAATCCCGTCCAAACCCACCATCCAGATTAAAGGTAAACTCCAGATCACGATTCAAATAGGTCATGGGTTCTGACATCTCAACCTCAAGATAATTCTCATCAGTTGAAATAGTCTCATAAGCGGGGTGCGTCTCCATCTCAAAACCAGAAATATCATGACTGGAATTAACTGAAAGATTAAGCTGGAGATGTTCAACGGGGTAGCCGGTAAAATCAATGGTTTCAAGCGGGTATCTGTAGCGACACTCTCCCTGGAAAAAATCAAGCAGGGATACATAACTAAGTTCGATTTTTTGAACTGCTCCAGGCTCAATACCACTAAGCTGAAGCTTCAGTCCGTTGACTCCGATATAGTTATTCACCAGTGCTGCAACACCACCCTGCCCGGTTCCCGGGTTTGTTGATTGAGAAGATTCCAATAAAACCGCACGGAAAGTGGTGTCATGGCGGGTATAGAGTAGCTGAATAGATCTGGCGTCATGGGGTAGTGGAAAAGACCAGACTGCATCGGTGGTTTCATACCAATCATTGACAAATTCCTGGTAAACGACAGTGGTTGCATAGAGTTCTTCAATTTCGACATCAATAATGGTTGCACGGTGTCGTAGAAAATCGGTGGGATAATTCTCATCATTAGGAAGCAGTAAGCCATCGGCGAAAACTGAGGAAAGAATCATTGATGTAAGGACTAGCAATCTTAAATATTTCATTTCCAGACCTCCTTATTTCACATGGATTAATTTGATGAGGTTATTGGATACGATATTCCCAACGTTATCTGACAGAGATACCTGAAGTAGATAAACACCAGCTGAAACAGTTCTGCCCTTCATATCAATGGCATCCCAGTGCAGTGTTTGTAGACCGGATTCTCCGATATTAAACTGGGTAACCCGTTGACCGCGGATGTTATAGATAGCGGCTGTTGCCGTGTACGAATGTGGAATAACCAGATCAATAGTGATATCTGGATTGAAGGGGTTGGGATAACAGTTAATCACCAAGGTTGTATTGCTAAGTATTGTCTCGGCAGGAGGAGTATAATTGATATCATCAGATCCTCCCAACCCAGCATAGTGAACTTCCAGGTAGATGTTTCGTTGATTGGGGCTTGCATCGGGTGAATCGTATGATAACAGGTATTTGTAACTGATGTTGAATTCTGATATTTCCAGGAGAATATCAAGAAAATTTCCTCCGATATCAAAAAAGTCCCCTCCGGTTGGATAAATTATGGGATCACAATACTGAACACGGATTTCCTCACCAGCCACAGCATGGCAGGTTATTCCATTAAGCAGCAATGCGTCGACGACATCCTCAACCGTGAGTGTAGTATAATCATTATTAACGTGATATCCCGCATCGGTGATCCAGACAAACTTTTTACTTGCCTGATCTCGGAACTGTAGTTGAGTTCCGGCATAAATGGCTTCTAGAGAGTTTTCGTGCCAATTTCCACCACCATGGGCATACTGAGCATCGACATATGATTGAAACAGATCAACATCGGAGGTGAATTCATAAATGTTTTCAACATCATCTACAAAAGTTACCATGGCCAGGCGAAAGTCTACCCCCTGACTGTCAAGGTTGCTGGCAAAGTTTCGGAGATTATCCTTTACACCATTGATCTCCTCTCCCATACTTCCAGTGACATCCAGGATAAAGACGATATCAGCAGAATTGGTCCCTTCAGTAGTATCTGGTATCAAGTCAAAATCAAGGATACGGGTCTGATCCTCAACCAGAAGAATATTTTCATCCTGAAGGTCAAAGTAGTATTGACCGGTTTCTTCATTGGTAACACTAAAACGGGTAGAGACCTGTGGGAATTGGGTTGTAATCACACTGTCAGCAAGCACGACCAATCCTGCATCGGAATAGGGGCTGGTTGGCACAAAACATTTATGCTCAATCACATCTAAAACATCATTGCCACTTTTCAACTCCAGTGTGAGTGGGTAGACACGATCCCAATATATCTCAGGAAAATGAAGGGGGATATGCTCATATTTAAAAGCCCCGGCTGGGATTGACAAGGAAGGGGAACTCCAGTCATCCATGATCTGATTGCCTCGCAGGGTAATCACCATATCTTCGAAAGCAGTGCTGGAATTATTCTTAATTAATGTGAAACAATCAAAATCATTGGGTCGCATGATATCATCATAAATATCCAGTGATTGGGGGAGCTGGGATCGCATAAATGGACCATCGGGATAGTCAGTTTCACCCAGGGTAATGGTAAAGATTGATTCATAGAAGCTATTTGGTGTCAAATTAGTTTCAGCATTTTCCCAGTTAAGCGCCAGGTCGTAAATTTCTGTAACTTCATTGTTTTGGTATCCGGCTAAAACACCCCAATTGCCAGCTACCAGATCGGCAGGCTCGTTATTATCAGGGAATCCAATAATCATCTGCATGCCAGTATTAAGATTGCGGCGCTCATCAATAATCAGCGAGGAAACATTGTCCGTATCAGTCCAGGTAGTAACATTTTGAATGGGGACTCCGGCAACAGCCAGTGCGCCATCACCCCAAGTACCCAGGGCGGGATCCAGGAGAAATCCAGTGGAAATTGTATGATCCTCAGTAGAAATGTTTTGAATGAGCAGGCGCAGTGCTAAGCCAACTTGATCCTGAGTATTTGTGGTTTTGATTTCGAACCGGCAATTGAGAATTTCATTGTTCAATTCCAGGGCAATGAGCGTATCACCCAGCATGTCGAACTCTGAGTCCACATTCTCAAAATATTGATCCAGACGAAATGGGGTTTGATCCACGGTTAATATTGGATAGGAAGTATGGGCTAGGGGGTGTCCATAAGTAAGGGACTCATAATTGTCCAGAATTCCGGGGTCTACACCGGCTGTGGTTCCCAGTGTCAGATATCCCTCCTTGAGAATAATGGCCTCAAGGATTTCATTTTCCAAACTCAGATAATCATGACCAGGATAGGGAATACGTGCGAGGGAATTTTGAGGGGCATTTGATTGGTGCTCCTGGTCGGTAATATCAAATGTTGATTTGTTGAACGCGTTGAGGAAGATAGTAAAGCACAAAAGCGCTGTAATTAAATAGAATGATTTACGCATAGAATCCCCTTTTTCGGGGATACTTCCAGCAAGCAAGCCCCCCAGTTGATCAAGATTGAATAGTGATATAAATATATGCTCAGTGGCATATATAGACTAAGGATAAAAGGCGTGGGGTGAATGTTTTTGAAAATGTAATTAAATCAAGCACAGGAACTCAACAGCAGACAGTATTACCATTTGCTGTAAAGTGGTCAAGGGAGCTAAATAATTGGACAGATCCAGGTCAGAGCAGAGCCAACAACTTCTTCTTCTGCTGCTTATACTCTTTTTCAGTAAGCAGTTGTCCGGTCTGCATCTGATACAGGGTTTGTATCTGGTCGGTTATTTCAGCGGTAGTTAATCCCTGAGCCTCTGGGTTGACCGACATTCCAATTCGATTCAAGAGCGTTTTCTTGGCGCGTTCATACTCTTTCTCTGAAATCATGCCCTGATCCATCATTCTGTTTAACAGGACAATATCTTCAGCCACACTGTCGGCCGTAACCATTACCAGATTGGTAGGGTAAGTAGTAACTGTTTTTGTGGTCACCATTACGGGCGTATAGTAACGATAGTGCCCATAGATGGAATAGTAGCTATGATGCCGGGGCGCATAATGTGTGTAATGAGGTTTATAGTAATGTCGCTTGTGAGGATTCTTGTGCTTACGCGGACCCGCCTGGAGAGTGGTTGCCAGTATGAGAATAAAAATGAGTGGTTTGTAAATTTTCATGATACACCTCGGTTTATTTAGTCTCTTTGACGCTAAAAGTTCCTCAAGGGTTAAGGCAATCCGGGTTTTTATCCCTGACTATATCCTTTCAGGGCGATATGGGCTGCCCCCAAAGCACCCACGATCTGTGGGTTGTCGGGCACGTTCACCGGGCGTCCAAGTTGCGCTTCAAGCAACAGAACCAGCCCTTTGTTATTGGCCACACCACCTGTCAGTGTGACTTCACCCTGAACACCAATACTGGTGACCATGCTCCAGATGCGATTGACAATGGAACGCTGTAGTCCATTGACGATTTGCTCCCGTGGGGTGTGTTTTGCTAGGAGGGAGATGACTTCACTTTCAGCAAAAACGGTACAGGTGCTGCTGATTGGAGCTGTCTCACCCTCAAGATTTAAGGGATTACTTAATTCACCCAGATCAAGTTCAAGCCGGTCTGCCATGACCTCTAAAAAGCGACCAGTCCCGGCAGCACATTTATCATTCATGGTAAAATCCAGCATGCGCCCTCTGGCATCGATTTGGATGACTTTGCTATCCTGACCACCAATATCAATGACAGTGCCCGTATTGGGGAAGAGTTGATGAGCCCCCACACCATGACAGCTAATTTCGGTCGTTTTTCCTGTAGCAAAGGCAACTGAAGCACGACCATAGCCAGTAGCAGTTACTGCACTGATATCTCCCCGTGTCAATTCCGTTTCTGAGAGCGCTTCGTCGAAAGCGATTTCTGCAGCTTCAGCTCCATTCACACCAGTGGCGATTATGATCTCGGAGAGAACCTTCCCCTGATCATTCAATAGGACCAAATCCGTACTGAGAGAGCCAACATCTACACCAACAAATAATCTAGGTGGCACTGACTTGATCCTCCAGGGTTTCACAAAAAGCTTCCAGTCGTGTTTGAATCTGTTGCTCCGACCAGACCCGTTCGTCAGCTATATCGGCATCCAGAATAACAGCTGGCAGGTCAAGCTCGGTGTTTAAGGCTTTGCGTAAATCAAATTGGCCAACCGAATAAGGCTTGCAGCTCCTGGTCGAATGCATAACCATTCCGTGTACGCCATAGTCATTGATCATGGATTTCATCAGATCAAGTCGGTGCTTCAAATTGTTGTTCAGGATAATCTGTCCATATGTTTTCGCCATGGAATTCCAGGGGTCCTTTACATCCAGATACCCCGTAGTTTCAGCCCAGGCATTGGTGTAGGTCGCCGAGACAAAATTCATTTTACGTTCAGCAAAGAAGGTGGCGAGATAGCGGACTTTGTACCAGATCGCAATATTATCCCAGATCAGACGATAGCGCTCCTCTGTGATGGCACCAATGCCTCTGGCTACACGATCCTGCACCTCTTCCAACAGGATATGATAGTAGTCCTCGGCCACGGGCAACCCTCTTAACGATACAATGGGCGCAAGGTGACCAAAGGCATCGAAAATGGTCATGGGTGCTGGTTTGGCCTGCATCTCTTTTAAAATGGTGCCCCAGGTTTGCGAACTTTCCATGGATCGCTTGAGAATGACTTCCAGATCATCGAGATAAAAGATTTTGCCAGATATGCGCTCCAAAACGGGTATCATATCCTGTAGCTGCTGGGCCATATACCTCACATCAGCTTCGGTCTGCTGGGTCGTTACAAAGGGTGCATCAAAATGAATCAGGGGAATGTCCAATTCATGGGCGATGGCTTTGTACCAATACAATACGGTCTGACAAATGTTGTTGGAACAGAATAAAAGGTCCGGTTTGGGTAATTTTCCAGCAGGGGTCTTACCGGACAGCATATGTCCTAGATCAATACGGGCATAGGAGCAAAGATCCTGACTGAAACCATCGCTTTCGGCGATACCGCAATAATCAGCACCCTGCTTTTTCGCACCTACCAGGGCGGAATGATTTTCAGGATAGATTGTGTAAAAATCAAAGGCACGCAAAAGTTCAACAGGAGCACCACTGGTGACCCAGGCGACTTTTTTAACACCGGGTACATAGCGGGAGAGGAAATAGTGCCGAGTGAGAATCTCTTTGAGCCGCTGGTTGGCTTTCAGAGGGGGTCCAAATGCTTCGGGGATGGGGCGGGGTTTACGCTTTTTAAAGTTTTGAAAGGTCAGGAGTGCTGGAGCCCCATAGTCTTTCATAAATTTGAACTTCAAGCTTTTGGCAAGACTCATGAGACCATCCTATCTCGCAACAACTCACCCAAAGCCTCTATTCGGGTTTTGTCCTGACCCGACAGCCCTCCCTGGAGTTCGGTATCCATGCTCAGAACAGGAATTCCCGTATCCTTAAGTGCCTTTACCATAAGATGATGATCAAACAACTCGGGTTCACAGAATTTTACGATATTGAAGAGTACTCCCTGGGCCTGGCTATTGCCAATACGTTTGTTAAGGTAACGGAAGCGTTCATCCAGAGAGCCAGCTTTGGTTGAACACGGAGGCAGCAGAAAGAAGCGTTCTGTGAGATATTCCATGGGATCCTGGGGTGGATCCAGCTTGATTCTTGGAATCCGGCGACTACCTGCCAGAAGATCATCGGCAACCAGGGAGAGGTGCAGATCATCAAAATACTCCAACATGTCAGGGTGAGGAGGTAGAATACCTGAAACCATTATTCTGGCCTTGTCATTTGGGATGGGTTCATCGGGGATACTAATTGCATCAAGCAGCTTCAGGTAGTCTTCGGGCTGCAGATACTCCCCAGCACGGATGAGTTGAAAATACTCCGAATTGGAAAGGGGTAAACGATCAGTCATGCGGGCGTTCTGCAACTCCAGCCGGCGCGAATCAATTTTGTGACCCAATTTACATGCAGTGCTCAGTTTTTTCCGGTCTAACGATCCATGTTGTTGTTCAAGAATGGTCTGAAAATCACCAAGTATATCAGTATAATATTGACGGGTCGTGCGATTGAATTCACCTTTGGGATTATAAAAAGAATAGACGGGTACGGGAACGCCAATAAGGTCTTTAACCTGGGTCGCCAGGTTTTGAAGCGAATCACAGGTATGGGGGAACAAGTAGCCGGCGTTGATAATATCCGGTTCTTTAAGAATAAATTCAAGGCTGCGTTTTACCACAGGGCAAATAGTGGCCTGCAGATGCGCATTGGCGTGGAGGATATCACCCGGTGGGTCCCAGATTTCAGCAGGCAGGATGTCAAACGCCCAGAGCATTTCCCGGGGATAGAGTGCAGGCAGTACCCCCATAATCTGCTGACCGGATTGGGATTGTTGTTGGAGATATTCTTTACGATTCGGAATGTTCATCATATTCAATAATATACCCTATGGAGTCATTCTGAACGATAGTGAAGAATCTTGATCCTAAACCGTACTTTTACATCCTCGATAGATCACGATTGGGATCAAGATCCTTCCCCTTCGGCAAGCTCCGGGTCAGGATGACATGTGCTCCGCGTGGTGTTTTACTGTATCAAAATCATCTATCATCATACATATATGTCATTCTGAACGATAGAGAAGAATCTTGGTCCATTACCGTGATTTTTCTTTTTCTATGGATCTCGACTTGGATCAAGATCCTTCGTTTCTCTCAGGATGACGAATGCTGTGCGAGACCGAGTAGGGAGGCTTATTTCCTGAATTTCCGAACAAAGCCCTCTACTTCAGGGACTCCACCCTGATATACAAGATAACCATTATAGGGTTCACGTTCAGTAATATCATCATTGATAGGGGTGAGCATTATTTTTTTTATTTCCTCAGGATCCTCGGTTTGACCCAGTGTCCACCCCAGTTTGACCCAGGCAACTTCAGGCAGCATATTTCCCAGGGGGACAACCCCTAATGCCATCATATCTCGACCCGTATCATACACAAACATGTGAGCATAGCCCCATATAGTTTGCAGGGTCATAAAAACAGATACACCCTTGTCTCTAGCTCGCTCCAAAGCCGGGTATAATTCCTTATTCACATGTCCCAGGCCTGTACCCACAATGATGATACCCTTGTAGCCAGTATCCACCAGGGTATCTATGATATCCCCTTGCATATGCGGGTAGTAGTAAAGCATGGTTACCTTCTCATTAAAGGTGGGGATAATTTTGGCCGCCCTATCCTTCCGACGGTGTTTGTACTGTTGTTTGATAATACCCAGTCCTTCTCGCGTGACCGTTGCTGCAGGTGTGTCACCAATGGTCCTGAAGGTTGAGCGATAAGAGCTATGCATCTTTCGCACACGGGTTCCTCGATGCAGAAAACCGTATTCATCAGAGGTCGGTCCAAACATGCATACCAGCGTCTCTGCAATATCGCCGTGTCCGGCAGCGTAAGAGGCATGAATCAAATTGAGGGCAGCGTCTGAAGAAGGTCTGTCAGAGGATCTCTGTGATCCAACCAGGATGATTGGAATGGGTGAATCCTGGACCATATAGGATAAGGCGGCAGCCGTGTGGTGCAGGGTGTCAGTGCCATGGCCGATTACGATTCCATCGGCTCCATTGGCAATTTCTTTTCCAATACTCTTGGCCAGAATCTTGTATTGATCCGGTCCCATATTTTCGCTGAATACGGCGAACAGCTTTTCGGTGTCAATATTGCAAATATCGGCCAATTCAGGAACAGCACCATACAACTCTCCAGGAGAGAATGCAGGGATGACAGCTCCAGTGCGATAGTCCAGTCGTGAGGCGATGGTTCCACCTGTTCCAAATAGTTTTACATTGGGCTTATCGTCTGAGTAGGGGAATTCCTTCTCAGGGATTTTATAGTTGGCCTTCTGATACCCTGTTTCCACCATTTTTTTGATGGTGACGATATCAATTCCGATGTTGTACCCGGTTGCAATTTTCAAAACGATGTGTTGATCATCATCATTTTCTGAACGGGGGAGAACGGTGCCGTCAAAGGTTCCGCGGGTGGTGTGAATTTCTGCCTGTCCCCAAACACGAACACTGAAGCGCTTCAATATCTCTAAAGCTTCACCTATATAGCCTTGAAAAATGTCATCACTCATGAGACTGGTTCTCTTGTTTGACTTTACGTTGAATGTCGGTAGACAGCTCGGCGAGTTTCACATTTCCAAGCGCTTGAGAATGTATTTGCCCCATAAGCCAGTTAATGGCTGAAATGTCATCTGGTTCGCTGGTGTGTTCACGAAACTTCTCGTATAGAAATTCTACGGGAGCCATTATTTCAGCCTTGCTGCGCTTTCTGAAGTGAATGGAGGTTAATACTGAGCTGAATTGCATATCCGGAAATTCATAGATCACGGGCATCATGAATTTTGCAATACCGGGAACCAGCTCACGCTCCTTAATATAACGAAAGAGACGATAAATTTTGGTGAGGGAGAAGTTTTTGTGTCGCTCCCTTTTGCCTTCAATATTCTTGAATGTGTGTCCCAAGAATGAACCTATGAATTTATGCGTATAACCAAAATCATCACAAATACTCTCAATGAGTGGTATCATGTTTTTGCTCAGAAGATATTTCCAGGTGTCTTCCGGGATGCCCCAGCCCTTCATTTGCTTGAAACGCTCGGCAATATCCATGGGCAAATTTTTTCCAAGACTGTCAATGAATTCAACTGAGAGGGGGATGGGTGCGGAGTCGGTATCTGGATACATGCGATCACTCCCGGGGAGTACGCGTTCAAAAATGGTGGTACCATCCGCAAAAGACTTCCGGGTTTCTTCAGGAACACCAATAAAAGCCATGAGGAGTCGTTCCTCAATGGTTTCAAGGGCTGTGGGGATGTCATTTTCAGGTCCCCAGAGGATGATCTGGGCATCCTTTTTCCCAGCTTTCAGCCATTTGGTGATACGTGTGAAATCGTCTTCACTGAGCAGGGGATTCAAATCCTCAGAATGGGTCATGTTGGGGCGTTCGATACAGGCGATTACCTTTAAACGATGGATGAGTTCATGGGCAAAGGTATGACCGGGTTGCATAAAGTGAGACATGAGTCCATTAAATTTTGGAATGTTTATGGCGACGATTTTCAAGCCTTGATCGAGTTTTTCCCGCAATTGAGGAGCCAATAATTCAGGCATTGAGAAATCGATTTCCCTATGGCTGATTTTCCAATTATTCGCCTGTAAACCACGATCCTTTATCAGTTTTCGGATGTTTAGCAGAGCCCATTGCCTGAAGGCCTCATTGTGGGAGAGCTCAGGAATCCACTTATTGTGAGCGACACCCTTTATCTCTACTCGACTACCTCTGGCACAACTGACATTTACATCCTCGCGCCCTGCTCCCATTCCAGTACGAACCTTACCCGTGGAGCGATTTAGGAAACGGATATACTCAGCCGCCTCAGCCAGCTCATCTGGAGTTTCCATGTCGGGGTGCGTCACTGTTTCGATGAGGGGCATACCCAGACGATCGGTTTTGTAGATTCTTTCATGACCGATATCAGAAATTTCGCGACAGGAATCTTCTTCGATACTGAGCTGGATTAAGCGCACCTTCTTTTTCTTAAGTTGAAGCTCGCCCTCAACACCCAGAATGGCAGTTCGCTGAAACCCTGTTGGGATGCTGCCATCGAGATACTGTTTACGGGTGATATGCACTTCACCCACAATGTTCAATTTGGATAGCAGAGAAATCTCGATGGCAATCTTGAGTGCTTCCTCGTCAATGTGGAAAGGGGGGGTATCATCAACCTCATAGGTGCAGGCGCTGTGATTGTTGAGGCGATAAGTGATGTTCTTGCGGGTTTTGAATTCCATGAGGGCGGTGCCATCATATTCACCAAGCTCACTGAGGGTTGGGCGCATGTGGCGGATTACTTCTGCATCAAATTCATCGTCGGCATGATAGATACCAGCTGGACAGCGACAAAACAGCTTGCTCTTGGTTTTTAGCTGTTGATGAACCTCAAGCCCGGATTTAAACCCAATTCTTTTATAGTCCCTGGCTTTCGCTTTTTGACGAGGGACATACCCGATGGCCTTTTTAGTTGCCTCATAATTTTTGACTGCTTCGGTCTGCTTCATGATCACCAATTCATATTTCTGTCTATCAAATTTTTCTGGTTCGTACTGTGTTAGTCAAGCATGGATAATGCCAGTTTCAGCAATTCGGTAAGAGAAACAAGATAAGGGCTGTGGTGGGCAGTGCAAATTTTATAGAAACTAGAAACTTGGATTTCTTGTTCAACGGCTTTAGCCCGTCTTTGCGAGGAGGGACGACGCGGCAATCTCTCTTTTGCATATGGAAACGACTTTCGCAAATGAATCGAATACACGAGAACTGAGAGTTTTGTTTAACAACGAATTGTACGAAACTTACGAATCTGAAAATTGGTTGATCTTCGTTTATGCAAATGTTGCCGTACGTCATCCTGCCTGCCTGGTCGAAGCTCAACGAGCGTAGACTGGAGCTCCTCGAAGGCTCTTGATCCTGATTATAAACTCTCAGCCTACGCCGAGTAGCGTCATCATTAGCACTTCTCGCAAAACAGTAGAGGAAGACAGGTAGGACTTTACAACGAACTGTACGAAACATACGAATATGATTGTTGTCTAATCTTGGAGTATACTAATACTCAAGATCGTCATACTGAGCTCTGCCTGCCAGGTCGTAGCCGTGAGGCGTAGACTGGTCGAAGGATCTTGGCCCTGGCCTAGCAGAATAGTGGTTACGTAGATTTGGATCGAGATTCTTCGGTTCCCTCAGAATGACCAATCCCAACCGCACTGCTCATGACTGGCGCGATTGAAATATGGTTACTAGTTGCTGACACTTATTTGATTATAACAATTATACTTCAGGGCATATAATGTTATGCTTGAATGGCAAAAACATTATTCTGTTTGATTAATGGCTGTGGTTTACCGGGATGATACAATTCAGGAGTTTTCACGGATGAAAAACACTTTACTTAAACTGACAATCATTGCCCTGGCACTGGTTGGGTCAGTAGCGACTCAGAGTCTGGACACAACGATGACCATGGATTTTCAAGTCACCACCACTTCACCAGGTGGCAACTATTCCCCAAGAAATGTTGGGGCGATCTGGGTGGAAGATGCCTCCGGTTCCTTTGTAAAAACCCTGAAATTATGGGCTGATCGACGGAAGCGCTATTTGTATACCTGGAACGATCACACTGGTGGGAATACCATTGATGGCGTAACTGGCGCAACCTACACCAGTCACAGTACTCGAACCGCGGCATGGGATTTCACAGATACATCAGGAGATACGGTACCAGTCGGGGATTATACCCTCTGGTTGGAACTGACTGATGAACATGCACAGGGACCCCTTTATTCGTTTAGTTTTCCATTCATGGGTGTCACTGAGACCATTACACCACCGGATCAGAGTAATTTTAGAAATATGCAACTCAGCTATGACCTTACAATTGTTGTGGGAGCGGATCCACATGATTATACGCTTCCACAGCAGCATAAACTCATGTTGAATTACCCCAACCCATTTAACCCTAATACCAACATCCCCTATAGTCTGGGGCGGGTGACACATGTTTCCCTGGCCGTTTATGATCTACAGGGACGCCTCATTCGACAATTGGTAAACAGCGAGCAAAGTGCTGGCAGTTATAAGATTGAATGGGATGGTCTCGACAGTGCCCAGCGATCAGTGAGCGCTGGTGTATATCTTTGTGTTTTACAGACGGGTGACCAAATCCAAACACATAAAATGGTGAATCTCAAATAGGAGCTGGTTCAGTACGGCCTTACTTGCAGACGGTCATTCTGAACGGAGTGAAGAATTATGATCCTATTGGACGGGTAAAATCTATATCTATAAAAAAAGGACATCACAGAAAAATTGTGATGTCCCCTTTGGTTTGCTTATGATAACCTCTATTACAGACTAGGGTGTGGCATGTCCCAGTGTTGGTTTTGAAGCAGCGCTTTTTTTGGGGACCGTTTTGACAATAGGGTTTTTCCCCGGGTCAATATGCTTTACCTGGGATTTATTGATTTTTTTCCGGACAGAGTCAAACCCTAGAAGCGGAGTGGTTACTATTTTCTTCAATAAAAAATACGCATTAAACCGATGAAAATTCTTCCTCAGGATAACGTCCTTTGAACTCCGGTTGTTATAAGGCAACAGGATTGATTTCATTTTGGGGACACTTGAAGATTTAATCAAATAGGCAAAGTGCCCCGAGTTGGCTCCTCGCTTAGACCGTGCTCCTGGTTTACCGATAATTTTGTTTATGGGCTTACAATCCAAACGATGCCATCCAATCCAAAGCATGTCCCAATCATCTGGAAGTGAAGTCTCATCCAGGTTTTCGAAGACCGATACAAAGTCAGGCTTGATAACCGCATCATCCTCAAAAATAAGTCCAGTGTCACAATCCGGATCATCTGCGATGGTTTCCCAGATGTGCACATGACTTAAAAGTGTACCCAGACTGCCAGCCATGGTAAGCTTAAAATCATCTGCAAGATACCCACGTCGCTGATAATCCTCTGTATCCACATCAAGCCCGTATATGGCGTTGTATGTTTCAACCTTGAGACCTGCTTGTTCAGCGTTCCTATAGAAATGATCTCGTCGCCTGGGACTCTGTTCCAGACTTATAAGAAAGGCTTTATCAAACCGCATGTTTTTTCCGTTCTGCTCTGCGGATACCAAAGTCTGCTATAAGGCTATAGAGCGATGGCACCACGAAAAGGGTGAGGAAGGTTGCTGCTGCCAGACCACCAATGACAGTAATGGCCATGGGGGCACGCATTTCAGCGCCCTCTTTCTGATCCAACACCATGGGTAGCATCCCAAAGATTGTAGTCAACGCAGTGATAAGTACGGGTCTGAGGCGTGTTGACCCGGCCTCAATGATTGCTGCGGTGGCTTCAATACCTTTACGCCTGAGTTGATTGATATAATCCACCAACACAATGCCGTTATTCACCACGATTCCCGTCAACATGATAAATCCGATGAAGCTGGTGAGGCTGATGGTTACTCCAGCAACCAAAAATCCAAACACCACTCCAATCAAAGCCAATGGGATAGTCACCATGATGACCAGAGGATGGATGAGAGATTCAAACTGGGAGGCCATGACCATGAACACCAGTAAAATGGCCAGAGCCAGAGCTTGTCCAAGTGTAATAAAGGTATCAATCATTTGTTCATATTGACCCCCATATTCCACAAAATACCCATCTGGTACTGTGGCCTGAACGGGCTTGAGTATTTCAATGATTTCCTTCATCACCGTTCCCAGATCACGGTCGAGAATGTTTGCCGTAACCATCACCATTCGACTCTGGTTGTCACGAATGATCTTTACCGGTCCTTCTTCTTGTGTGATGGAAGCTACCTGGGCCAATGGAATTTGAGTCTTCATGGGGGTGGTCAGTTTGATCTGGCCAATATCCCGGATTGAATTGCGTTGTTCCTCCTGGAATTTGATACGAACATTTGTTTCGTCTCCTGCATAGCGGTAACGCGTAGCAACCTGTCCCAGGGTAGAAGATTTAATGGTGTTGGCGACTTGACCTGAAACCAGGCCGAGACGGTTGATTTCCTCGCGGTTCAGTGAGATGTGATATTCAGGTTTGGCTTCTTCCATTGAAGATTTGATATCTTTGACACCTTCCACATTGGCGATGACTGCAGCCACCTCTTTGCTGATCTCTTCCAGAATGAGAAAGTCTTTACCAAAAATCTGAATCTCAACATCATTTCCTCCACCACCCATGGCAGAACCAAAATCAATATTATTGATGGTTACATCACGCATGGCAGGAATTTCACCGCGGATCTTTTCCCCCACCTGTGTGGTAGACAGGCTTCTTTCAGATTTTGGTTTCATGGCCAGCATGATCATGCCTTCATGAGATCCGGAATTGGCCATATCTCCACTCTGGCCACGATCCTCCTCATTCACACCATTTGAAACAATGACGGTTTGAATACCATCCTCATGGAGGGCGATCTGTTCAACCTGTCGTACTGCCTGGTCTGTTTCTTCAAGTGCTGAACCAACAGGCAGCTTGACTTTCATCATCAGCATGGCTTGATCCATTTCAGGCATAAACTCGGTACCTACCAGAGGGATAAGTGCCATGGAGATGATAAAGAGTAGCAGTGCTGTACCCAGGGTTTTCCAACGATGGCGGAGTACAACAGTTAAGGCCTTTGTATAGTATGCTCTTAAACGAACAATCCAGGATTGATCGGCTTTCAGCGTATAGTCCTCTTTGCTGCGAGGCTTGAAAAGAACTGATGCAATCATGGGAACCATAGTCAAAGACACAAAGAGTGAAGCCAGCAAGGAGAATGAAATGGAGAGTGCTAATCCGCGGACCAGTTGCCCTGCAGTTCCCTGTCCCATGGCCATTGGTAAAAACACAGCCAGGGTTGTCAGGGTAGAGGCGGTGATAGCCATACCCACTTCTGAAGCTCCCAGCCTGGCCGCTTCCTTACGACTTTTACCTTCTTCAAGGTGCCGGAAGACATTTTCAATTACCACAATTGCGTTGTCCACCAACATTCCAATTCCCAGGGCCAACCCTCCCAGGGTTAGCAAATTGAGGGTGTAACCCACAGCATTTAAAGGGATAAAAGTAACAATAATAGAAACAGGAATAGCAATCCCTACCGCCAGGGTGGGACGAATATTTCTAAGAAAGAAATAGATCATGAGCATGGCCAGTACACCACCAAGCAAGGCGGTTTGACCCGTACTGTTGACAGTGAGTTTGACACTGGATGACATATCCATGCCCACATGCATTTCAATGTCCGGAGGAAGGATCCTCTTCAGTTCCTCCAACTCGGCTTTTACCTGATCTGCAACTTGAACGGTGTTGGCACCAGATTGTTTGGTGACAATCATCATAACACCGGGTTTGGATTGCACCCGCATTTCTGTGCGCAGATCAGAAACTGTATCTTTAACTTTGGCTATTTGTCTCAGCTTGATTGGATTACCAGTTGGTGAAGCACCGACCACCAGATCCTCAATTTCAGAGAGTGAGGCGAACTCAGATCTGGTCCGAATGAGGTAATCCTTGTGGTCTTCGACAATTCGACCTGCTGGCATATTCAAATTCTCAAAGCCAATGATCTGGGCAACTTGGGCCAGTGTGATTCCTGAAGTTTCCAGGGCATGTTGGTCAATTTCGACCTGAATTTCTCTGACTTCAGGAGACTGAACGATAACTGATGCAACACCTTCGATACGTTCCAGACGATACCCGGCTGTTTCATCCATGTATTCGGCCAGCTCGTTGAGCGGTCGATCCTCGCTGGTGACTCCATAGAACAGCAGGGGTAAGGCGGACATGTCAAATTTCATGACCAGGGGTGTTTGAATCTCATCAGGTAGAAAGTCTGCGAACATAGCGAGCTGGTCGCGAAGGTCCTGAGCTGCAAAATCAAGGTTGGAGCCATTCTCAAATTCCACGGCAATCATGGACATGCCCTCCACTGTGGTGGAGACAACACCCTTTACACCGGTAACCGAGGAAATGGCCTGCTCAATGGGTTTGGTTACAATGGATTCAATATCTTCAGGACTGGCGCCACTATATACGGTAACCACAGAAACCATGGGAAATTCCACATCGGGGAGCATATCCAGACCCAGCTTGGTGAAGGATATGATACCACCAAGAATCACGATCAACGTGATCATGGTGACCGTGATCTTACGATCGACGGATAGATCAACAATTTTCATGATGTGCTCCTTAGTCCTCTATCTTGATCAGACTGCTGTCTGCTAGAATAAAGGCACCTGATGTGACATAAATTTCATTGTCCATCAAGCCCTCACCGATGACGATTTCATCAAGACTTTCCTGTAGCACCTTTACATCACGTTTGTAGGCGAGATTGTCCTCAATTACAAACATGTGTGACTTATCAATCACTGAATTTTTAGGCACTACCATGACATTATCAATTTCTTCTATAGCAATATCTACACGACCAAAAGTACCAGCGTGCAACAAGCCTTCTGCGTTGTCGAATTGGCATTCAAGAAAAAAGGTTTTTGATAGGGGGTCAGCTGCAACGCCCACCAATGTGACCACACCTGGGATGGGATCATCCAGATAGTCCACAGTCAGGGTAGCATTCTGCCCCTTTTTCATAGACATAATCTCCTGAGAGGTGATCTGCAATTCGACTTTGATGCTGGAAACATCTTGAAGTGTGTAGACCGGCATCATGACAGCCGGGCTGAATAAATCACCACGGTTAAATCCTTTTTGGGTGATCACGCCGGCGAAGGGTGCTCTCAGGGTTGCCTTATGGAGTTGCATTTTGAGTAGATCAACACCGGCACTGGCTTGATTCATCTGAGCCTGAGCTGCTTCCAGCCCCAACTTCATTTTTTCGAATTGTTGTTGGGATACAGCATTTTCACTATGCAGGGTTTGAACACGGTCCCAGTTTTTTTGGGCATCAAGGAGGTTTGCCCGGGCTACTGAAAGTCCTGCCTGGGCTTGTTTGTATTGCAGAGACAGGGTGCTGGTGTCCATTTGCACCAGCCACTGACCTTGATTTACAAAATCGCCAATCTGAACATAAAGCGCTTCAATTTTCCCCGGGATTTCAGGAATTACACGAGAGGTCTGAATGGCCAGGAGAGACCCATTGTAAGAAAGTGTGCTGAGAAAAGTTTGAGAGTTGGCTGTGGCAACTTCCACGGGGACTGCTTTACGAATCCAATCCTCTGTGGTATCTGTTGCTTCATCCTTGCTGCAAGTGATGAGGGTGGCCAGTGCCAATGCTAAAATGAGTGTATGTCTAAGTGTTTTCATTTTCTAGAAGTTCCTTCATGATAGAGGGACTCGCCGATTGCCTTTTTGATGCTGGCCTCCGCGAGGGTGTAGTTGAATAATGCCTGTAAATAATTGGCCTTGGCCGCAGTCATGTTGATTTGAACCTGATTGGCCTGGAGGTTGGTGATGGTGCCTTCACGGTATTGGATTTTTGCCAGGCGGGCAGCTTCTTCAGCTTGACCAACTGTTTTTTGCTGGGATAAGATGTTTTTCTCTGCTTCCATGAGACGCAGGTATGTTTGCTCTACTTCGAAGAGGATTCCGTCCTTGAGCGCTTCCATTCCGTATTCAACCTGACGTTGGGCAATTTTAGCTTGACGGATCTTGGAGTAGCGGACGCCGCCATTAAACAAATTGTAGCTTAAGCCCACTGCAAGCATGTTGCTCTTGTCCCAATCTGATACTTGATCCAGGTCATCTCCAAACTTTGAGTAGGACCAAGAGAGGGCGACCATGGGCAGGAATTCTGACCGGGCCATATTCACACCCATTGAGCTCAAGGATTTGCTGATTTCCATCTGGTGCAATTCGGATCGATTTGACAAGGCTTTGACCTTAAGGGTTTCCAGTTCATACGCTCCAGGGTTGTAGCTCATGACATCTGTGAGGACAATCTCTGTTTCTGAGTCTATCCCCAGCAGCATCCTGATACCTGCCGCCGCCATAGTGACACCATTCTCGGCCTGGGTTTTTTGAGGAAGCAGATTGGCTGCTTGAACTTCAGCCTGAAGTAGATCAAGTTTAGAAATCATTCCCTGGCCGTAGAGCAATTTTGAAATTTCGTAGAACTCCTGTGCAGTTTGATAGCCCTCTTCAGCAACGGAGAGGAACTCCTGAGTCACCAGCATTCCCAGATAAGCCTGGATCACATTGAAAGAGAGGTTGTTTTTCTCTTGTCTGTGCTGGGATTGAATCAAGTTCAACCCTTTGCGGGCCATGAGGGTACCCAATATTACTTTCCCACCGGTGAAGAGGGGCTGCGTGACCTGCAGATCCATTTGATAATCATTGGTGAAATCCATTTCCATGGTGGGGTTGGACATCAGGTATGTGATTGGGTTGGCCGGATCAGGTACCACACCAGGTACATAGAAGAAGTTGTCGATGGGTCTGACAATCTCATCCACGATCTGGCTGCTCTGGATACTGATTGAGGGCAGGGCTGAGCCGATGGCCTGATAAACACTCTGCTGTGCATCATTCACTTTTTCCTGAGCGATTTTGATGCTGGGATTCCGTTCGAGGGCCAGTTGGATGCTCTGTTCAATAGATAGAGTCTGTTGATTCTCTGCCAGTGCCAGTAGGGGCAGGAACAGTGAAAATATTATGCTTTTGTGCATGGGATAACTCCGTGGAGGAAAAGCTGGGTGATTTCCAGCTTTAGTTCTTCAGGGTTGATGGTTTCAGGTTGGAGCAGCCAGGTGAGCGTGTGAATATTGATAGCCCCCATGATGCTGCGTGCCAGTGTATCCGGTTTTATCGGTGAATCGTCAGGGAGATGTTTTTGCAGGCTTTGGGTTGTCATCAACACATGATGCTGTTGTTTCTCCAGCAGCCCCTCACGCATTCCGGAATCTGAACCATGCATGACCTTACCCTGTTCAGCAACTGCCAACTGAAAAAAGTCATTATTCTCGATAAAAAATTGGAATTGTGCATTGACCAGAGCACCAATTACTTCCTCAATATTCTGGGCTGTGCTTATGGCTTTCTCGAGGGTGGATGTAAACTTTTCCGCTTTCTCAATAATTACAGAGAAGAAGAGGTCCTCTTTTGATTTAAAGTGGAGGTAAAGTGTACCTTTGCTCCAGCCGCATTCTTCGGCAACTTTTTCCATGGTGGTTGTATGAAAGCCCTGGCGGGCGAATACTTGTTCAGCTGCTTCAAGAATTTCCAGGCGGTGTTGTTCTTTACGTAGTTCTTTTCTATCCATTGTCATCTTAAAAAATCAAGCTCCTATATTCTGACTGGTCAGGAATATAATGACCGGTCAGTCATAATAAAGTCTTTGTTTCACTTTAGAATACAGATGATCTTAACTGCTCAAGTTTTATTGACAGCTAGATTTGAAGTAGTTCAAGGGCAAATATTTCTACAAAAAGAAACCTGAAATAGCAGTAGTGAGGATACAGATGCAGCGTGAAAATTTAAGAACGATTCTTTTTTCCTTGATGATTGTGATGATGAGCACCGGCATGCTATTCGCCCAGAATGGTGGTGGTAACAACGGTGGCAACCACAATGGTGGACATGATGGACCTGGCGGTGGCAACTGGGGTCACGGAGACAGCACCGGACATGGCGATCATGACGGTAACTGGGGTCATGGAGACAGCACCGGTCATGGCGATCATGGCGGTAACTGGGGTCACGGAGACAGCACCGGTCATGGCGATCATGACGGCAACAGGGGACATGGAGACAGCACTGGACATGGCAATCATGACGGTCATTGGGGTCATGGCGATCGCCCTGGACATGGCGGTCACTGGGGTAATGGGGGTAGTCTGAGTCTTGACAGTATATTCGTCAGCGGCCTAGTCTCAACCAGCTTCGACACAATCGTTTTTCAGGGTGGTCATCACTTTCCGGGTGCACCTGATAGTGGCGAGTATGTTCACACCTCATATTTTCTGGATACTGACGCCAATGATAATCCAGACTATCAACTTATGCACCTCCGCTGGATGAGTCGAATGGACTCAACATTCATTCTACCACAAGCGGGTGATGCTGTTGAAATAGCCGGTTTGCTAGTTCCCGTAGAAGAAAACCTGGCCAGAATTCTGGTGCTGGAAATTTCTATCAATGATGATGCAGAAGCATTTGGTGTCCTGGCAACCGCTGATCCAGCCCAGTTGACCAAGAGTCATACACTTCAATCGGTGAGTTATCCCAATCCCTTTAACCCAAGCGCAACCATTGAATTCACCCTGGCTGAAGCCAATCAGGTCAGCCTCAGAGTCTATGATATCCGTGGGGCTGAAGTTGCCGTTCTGGCAGATTCACAATTTGGTGGTGGTGTGCACAAACTCAACTTCAATCCTGAGAACTTGAGTGCTGGTACCTATCTGTATGTACTGGAAGCCGGAAGTCAGCGTGAGGTAAGACGGATTGCTTATCTGAAATAAAATTTATCATAGATCAGTATTTTAGAGCCTCGGGTCATTACCCGGGGCTCTTTTTTACCCCATCAATCGACAAAAAATGCAGATCGGTGGTGGGAATCACATTTTTGCATTTGGATTTATTCAAGAATCAATTGATTCGTCGACCAGAGTAGCGGATACAGTCCCGAAATTGTACAGTGTATATCAGAAACCGCATAATTTTGGGGCTCAATTAGGCAGCGGAGTTTGTTAAACTTCACTGGCGTCATATAAGTATTGAGAGCCAACTTGATCAGCTAGGACATTCACCATACTGTTTCCAGTATCAGTACTTCAAGGAGTACTTTCCGGTGGCAGCCCTGTTAAGGTGTAAGGTAGACAATTTTACCTGAAAAATGTTTCTCCCCGACTTCAACCCTGATGAATAACAATTGGTTCGTCAGGTATGCGTCTCGCGGCAATTCGATGGAAATCGTTTCTGCACCTGATCGGGTGACCCGTGGCTGAGCAATATTACGACCTCCAATATCATACAGTTCACATGATCCTACGGGCTGATCCCCACTATCTCCCAACACCATCTCCAATTGATCCCCGGAGCATGGGTTTGGATATATCAGCTTCGCTTCAATTGTTGGTTCAACCGCTGTAGAAAACAAGCTGGTCAGATCGGGAATTCCGTAGCCGTAACTGTTGTCAGGGTTTGCCCCTCGATCGCCATACTCGCGAAAGATAGAAATGATTGAATCAGGAGATAGCGTTGGTTGTGCCTGCAAGAGCAAAGCGGCTAATCCAGCAATCTGGGGCGTAGAGAATGAGGTACCACTGGCAGAGGTAAAGCCACTCATTCCGCTGACCATACGAACCGTGCGCCCCATGGCTACCACCTCAGGTTTGATTCGATTATCATAGGTTGGACCACGTCCAGAAAAACTATCAATAATTCCATCAGCATTCACTGAGCCTACACTGAGAACATGTGGACTGTCAGCCGGTGGCCAGACAGACCTGGAACCAGGTCCCTCATTGCCCATGGAGTTGACCACCAGGATTCCGCGCTGAGCAGCAATATTCGCAGCTTTGCTTATGATGGTGGTAGCCCCATCAAGAGCAGAGGGGGGATAGTCCTCTGAAGGATCATCGTGCTCAAGAAAATAGTTCAGTGAGGATGAAATAATATCCACGCCCAACGCATCTGCCCATTCCATGGCTGCGACCCAATTGTCCTCCTCAATGCGGGTTTCACTCCCTTCGTCTTCGGTACGTGCCAGGAGATAATTAGCACCGTAAGCTGGTCCAATTAGTTCACCGGGTACATACCCGCCTAACACACTCAACACTTTTTCACCATGTCCGAAGCCAACATCTGCATTATTATCCTGGTCCACAAAGTCATGCTGTCCCACGATACTCACCTGGTCAAATGCAGGATGGGTTGTTTTAAATCCCGTATCGAAAATACCAATTGTTACACCAGATGCATCATATCCACGATCATGCAAATCAGGGATGTTAAGCATCTGGTTTTGGGTGTATGAATCACCATATGCAAAAGTAGCGCTACGCTTCAATTGGTTTTCCTGATGTGACTGTTGGTTTGCCCTTAGGACACTTTTTGCCACGGGTTGAATGTTTTTCACCCGGGGTAATTGATAGAGATTCTGAAGCATTTCTGTATTGTCAACTTCTACACTGGCAGCGTTGAGGTAGACGGATACTTGTCTGACAATAAAACCAGCTCTATGCAACTGCTGGATGTTTTCAGCGGCTACTGCCTGAGAGCCCGGGGCATTTAAATTTCCTCGCATCATGATTCTCTGCTCTGCTTGCGAACTCAGGGGGATGGCTGGCCGAGGAAGCGAATCATCAAAAAAGACCCAGTGCGGTTTTTCTCCGAACACAAAAGCGGAAATTAAAAGCAGTGAGAGTAGTTGAGACAAAAGTTGCATGCGGTAAAAGTAGAATAGGATGACGCTTTATGAACATAACTTTTTGACTATATCAATCTTGCTATGGGTCGTTAAATCGAATGGAAACCAGAAAGACAAAATGCTTGACCTGGAGGACACTGGTTGCCAGTTGAATGGCTTGCCTGTTTCAATTGATGTCTCCATTATGTGACATTGGCCATAATTATGCCATATTTAGCACACATAATGGAGTGTCTCTTGTTTTTATGGATCATATATAAATACATTATAAATAAATATATGCACATGAAAATTTTTGCTGGCACAACCTTTGACATATATTAAGGAAAATGTGAGAAGTTTGGTCCTGCGAATTAAATTGAATCCTGGACTGTTATATCAAGCTTGGGCGAATTTATTCAGGAGTCTCAAGCAAGGGGTAAGGAAAAAAGATCAGTCAACCATGCGTAATAACCGAGGAGATTTCACCGTGAACACCACAAAATTAAAAATTGTATTGCTGCTGCTGATCCCAGGATTCCTGTTTTCCAGGGAACTCACAGCAACATCCATGGCAAAACTATCTCCTGATCTCCAAGCCCTGGTTGCGGAAATGAGTCCTGAGAATGCTGCATTAACTCAGAATCGTTATTCGAAAGTCCAAACGGTTTCTTCGACTATGCGGGAAACACTATATCCAGTGACCATTCGTAGTGAGCACATTGAGAGTGTGAAATCAGCAGGTATCAAGACCAACTCAGATTATGAGGGGTGGTCAACCGCTCGGGTCACATATGATGAATTGTTGACATTGAGTGAACTCAATTCTGTCTCAAGTGTCTTTCAGGGTGATGTGCTTTACCCCTTGAATGACCTTGCTGTTAGTCTGTCAGGTGCAGATTTGATCCATGATGCCTACTTAAATGATATTGCCTATGATGGGACGGGGGTCATCATCTTGGTGATTGACACAGGTATTGACTGGTCACATCTGGATTTCAGAGGAGAGGGTGCGGATACTGTAAACAGCCGGATTTTGTATATTTGGGATCAAACAATTACTGCCAATGAGGACGGTGCCACAGGCGAAGTAACCCCCGATGGGTATGACGGAACTAATTTCGAAGATTTGGATTATGGTGTTCATTACACCCAGGCGCATATAGAAGATGAAATTGATGGAATTGCTGCCAACTATGTACGAGAAGAAGATACAAATGGTCATGGAACCATGGTTACAAGCGCTGCTGCAGGAAGTGGTGCCGCATTAACGAGTTATAAGTACAAAGGTCTGGCACCCAATGCTGATATAGTTGTAGTGAAAGCCGGCAATGGAACCTTGTCAGATAACAATGTAAAAGATGCGCTGACCTACGCTCAGGGTGTTGCAGCAAAAACAAGTAAGCCCGTTGTGGCAAACCTGAGTCTTGGTGGTCAAACCAATGCCCATGATGGCACTTCAACACTGGATCAAGCCGTTAATACTTTTACAGGGTCAGGAAATGGACGCGTGGCTGTTGTGGCTGCCGGGAATGCCGGAAACGAAGACATTCATGTAAGTGGATCAGTGGGGGCCAGTTCCAATAGTGATTTTACGGTTAACGCTACGGTGGGAGGGGCCGGAAGTGATTATTTTGTGTTTGAACTTTGGTGGGATGGGACACCAGATGTAACGCTTACGGTGATTTCTCCCAATAGTGATACCTATAGTGTGGCCGCTGGCCAAACGGGTACCTCAACTACGGGCGATACAAATGATGGCATAATTTATCTGTTCAATAATACAGACTCTAATTTTAGCAACGGTGACCGACGTAGCTATGTGAGAGTTTATGAAGATGGTACTACACCCATGGTTGGGGGCAATTGGACGATTCGGGCAACCAATAATACAGGTTCATCTATTGATTATCATGGCTGGTTGTCTGCAAGGTATTATTCAACAACCACAGTTTCCGGAGGCGACTCAGACTATACCATTGCCACGCCTGGAACTGCCAGCTCAGCCATTACTGTTGGCGGATACACAGCCCGCTGGCGCTGGCACGCCACAAATGACACTAGTTATGGGTTTTTAGGAACGGATCTTTCCGATGATATTGCCTATTTTAGTAGTGTCGGCCCTACTCGGGATGGTGCTCAAAAACCTGACATTTGTACACCCGGTCGCGGAGTCATAGCTGCCACATCTTCAGACTACACACCTTATACTTCCAAAACGATAGCTGCTAATACATATCACTTAAATGAAGGGACCAGTATTGGTGCAGGCGCGGTATCTGGCGCGGTATCGCTACTACTGGATTACAACCCCAACCTTTCCGCCGCATCTGTTAAATCGCTTCTCACAGATAATGCAGATAGTGATGCCACATATACAGGATCTGTACCCAATTATTCATGGGGTTATGGCAAACTCAATATTTTTAAATCCATGGCTAAGGCTATCAATAGTGCAGTTACAGTTAATCACGATGTTTACTCTTATTTTGGATGGGGTGCAACTGCTGGTGTAAGCTTACCGGTAGGATATTATGCTTCTCAACAATTTTATCCCACTGTAGATGGAGATGTGACAGGGGCATTTTTTCATCCGAGTTCAAGCACGGGAACAGCTGATAGTGTATATTTCGAAATTTGGTCCGATAATAGTACCGAACCGGGAGCCAAGCTGGGTTCCACAGTAAAACTGGCCGTAAGTGATATATCAAAATATAGTTGGAATTACGTTTCCTTGAAGGACACGGGTGTGCCAGTAACAGGGGGGTCTTACTACCATCTGATGCTTATAAATGAGGCCTCAGGGTCATTTGGAATACACTTCGAGAGTGGCTCCAATAATGGAAAATCGCACTATAGCAGCTCTGGCTCAAGCTGGACAGGATACTCGAATTGGCGTATGCGCACAGTCGTTTCCACCAACGAAGAAACCCTGGACAGCTCCCTGCCCGTAGAACTGGCCTTCTTCAACGCATCAACCTACAAGGGCCACATTGTTCTCAAATGGGCCACGGAAAGCGAAACCGAGAATCAAGGGTTTCGTATCGACCGACGGATAAGCGGCCAGGATGAATGGAAGACCATCGCCGATCATGGCAAAAACCCGGAACTGGAAGGCCAGGGCAGCACCACGAGCCGAACCGACTATTCTTTTAAGGACAAGACCGCCAAGCCGGGGGTGAAATACGACTACAGGCTAAGCGATATTCCCTATGCTGCAGCCTATAAAGCCAATCCCATCATTCTTGAAGATGTTCAACTTCTGATTGAGAAATTTGTATTGTATGACAACTATCCCAATCCTTTTAATCCCTCCACACAGATCGCTTATCAAATGCCACAAACTGGCGATGTCAGTATTAGGATCACTGATATAAAGGGACGGGAAGTTCAATCCTGGACCCTCAACGACCAGGCAGCCGGCTATCATGAAGCACGCTGGGGTGGTTTAAATAATCAAGGTGCACCAGTCAGCGCCGGTGTGTATCTGTTAACGGTTCAAGCTGGAAATGTTACTCAAAGCAGGAAGATGTTGCTGCTAAAATAATAATGGGTGAATGATATGTTCTAGGCGGGGATTCCAATCCCCGCCTGGTGAAATAAAAATCTCTTTTAAGGTTCAAGATTCTTCATGTCGCGCTGCTCATTCAGAATGACGTGTTATTCCAATGGCTTTAAGCGGGCCGTGAAGTGACGCAATACCGCTGCCTGGTATTCGATTTCATAACCTTTGATACTTTCCCTGTCCTCATATAGCTCAATGATGTTTTCAGCCACATACTGCATCTGACTGTTGGTATAGACACGTCGTGGTATGGCCAGTCTGACCAATTCCAGATCCGGATAGCGCGTTTCACCAGTAGCGGGATCCTCTGCAGCAAACATGAGACTGCCGATTTCTACGGCCCTGATACCAGCATGAGTATACATGGCTACTGTCAGCGCGATTCCTGGAAATCTGGACTGGGGAACATGGGGCAGGAAATTTTTTGCATCGAGATAAACCGCATGACCACCAGTAGGTCTGAGAATGGGCACACCAGCCTCGATCAATCTGTCACCCAATTCTTCAACCTGTGAAATGCGATAGGCCAGATAATCCTCCTGAAGCACCTCTTCCAGACCCCGGGCAATAGCCTCGAGATCACGACCCGCCAAACCACCATATGTTGGGAATCCTTCAATTAAAATAAGTCGATTGGTAATCTGCTGAGCCAGCTCATCATCATTGGTGGCAAAGAATCCACCCATATTGACCAGGGCGTCCTTTTTGGCACTCATGGTACAACCATCGGCGTAGGAAAACATCTCATTGGCGATTTCCAGGATGCTCTTCTCCTGGTAACCAGGTTCGCGCAGCTTGATAAAATAGGCGTTTTCTGCAAAGCGACACGCGTCAATGTAAAAGGGGATGTTATGTTGACGCAGTAACTCAGAGGTACCACGGATATTGGCCATGGAAACCGGTTGTCCGCCACCCGAGTTATTGGTAATGGTGAGCATCCCGATTGGAATCCGCTCTGGTCCAACCTCATCAATAAGTTTGGCCAGTTTATCCAGATCAATATTGCCCTTGAAATCGTCAATAATCTGAGTGTCCTTGGCAATATCAACCACCAGATCTGATGCCTGACCACCATTGTATTCCACATTGGCCCGGGTGGTATCAAAATGATTATTATTGGGGATAATCTGGTTGGGGCGATCCTTGAGAATGGTTGAGAATAATAGATTCTCGGCCACCCGACCCTGATGGGTGGGGATCACATGTTTGAAGCCGAAAATCTTGTTGATCATCTGCTCGAAATGGAAATAATTCTTACTGCCCGCGTATGATTCATCCCCTTTCATCATGCCTGCCCATTGGTTGTCGCTCATGGCACTGGTACCACTATCCGTAAGCAGGTCGATATAAATTTTGTCAGCGGGAATATTAAAAACATTGTATCCTGCGTCCTGGATTACGGCCAGTCGTTCCCAGTCTGTTGTCCTGGCAATGGGCTCAACCGTTTTAATTCTAAATGGTTCTGGTGGATATTTCATGGTATTTCCCTATTGATTACGCCTGTAATTAGAGCCTGAATTGGATGGGTAAAACCAGTTGGAAAGGTACTGGTTTATCGCGGTATTTTGCAGGAACCCAGGATGTTTTCTTAATAGCCGCCAGTGCCGCTTCATCTAAATCCGGATAGCTTGATACGAGTAAATGAATATCTGTTATAGAGCCATCGGGTTTGACTATAAGCGTGTAGTAACTGGTTCCTGAGCGGTTCATGCTTCTGGCCATCTCAGGATACTCCAGATTGTGATAAAGGCGTTGAAAGCCGCCAATTGGCTCTGGTGTTGAGTCCAGGAGACGGTATCCCCGGGTTGTAAATTTTTCAGGAAATTCCGGATAGTTGGATTGCCAGACTTTGAAAGTATCTGAATAGGTGCTGGCCAAAGCTTCATTGGCTTCGAATTTGAGCTGAGCCTGTTCATATATCCAACCCGCGCTATCAATAATTTCCATGCGTTGGTAGCATTCCACCAGGAAGGGATATGCCTCAGGGAATTGCATATTCTGGTCCAAACTCAGAACCAACTCCAGGTCTTCTTTGGCCTGGGGTAGCTTGTCTGCCTGTTTGTAAAAAATCACCTGAGCGGCCCTGAAAAAGTAATAGGATGTCTCTGGAGCTTCTGGTTCAGGGATATCTACTCCAGCCAGTGGATTGGTCGCCATACAATTCGTCAGGATAAGGGTGATTATCAGAACTGAAAGCATGTGAAGTTTTCGGGTCATGATTTTGAGTCCTTTTGTTCTAGTGTCATCTGGAAAAAATCGTGAAGCTTTTCCCAGAATCCAGGTTCATGGTGACAGTTGGAGTGTGCCCGTCCAGGTATATCCCAGAGTTGGGAATTTCCATCACGGGCCGCCTTATGCAATTTGCTCGCCTGAAGCGGTAAAACCACTTTATCCTCATCTCCGTGTATGATAAAGAAGGATGCATCAGACTTTGCAATGGTATTTACAGGAGCAAAGGCTTCGTATGAAATACCGATTCGCCGTTCAATTTGTTTAAGAATTATCCAGATAAGCACCGAAGGGACATGATGGTTTTTAAATTCGCGGGTCATGATATCAACAGGATGTGCCGGGGCTCCAACAGTTGCTACCGCTTTAATATGGGGCTCTAAGGAAGCCGCATACACGGCACCTGCGCCACCAATGGATAAGCCGACCACACCAATTTTAGCTGTATCAATATTTCGAGAGCTGACATACTGGACTGCTGCCCGAATATCCCGACCAAATTTATACATGGAAGCATGATCATCAGCATCGCTGGAACCATGGTGTCTTGCATCGAAAGCGAGGAGGTTATAATTCAAAGGAAAGAGGTGTTGAATGTAGCGTAGCATACGACCCAGATTTCGGCTCCACCCATGAACCAACACCAATGTTGAAGCTTTTTCAGATGCGCGTTGGGCAGGTATCCACCACCCATAAAGTTGTCGATTATTATCAGTGGGGAAGCGAACTTCCTCAAATTCCAGTCCAAACTTATCAGGAGTTTCCGCATGAGGGGTTTGTTTCAAAGCCCACATTTTTTGGGTTATAAACTTTGTAATAAGAAAGAGCAGTAGCAGGCCAAATAATATCCAGTAGAAGGTTGTCATGAGGCCTTCAAGCTATGCTTAAACACAGGCAAAAGCCAGCTTAGCATACCATATGTTTTGCGAGAGAGCGCAAAAAAGGGGTGTTTTATATGGAAACAAAAATCATTTTAAGGCATGTATAAGAAGGTCATGTCTAAACATTATATAATAACAGTTCTGATGACGCTGCTGCTGGTGACCGCCGTCTTTCCTGAAACACCTTCTCATCAGCTACTCACCTATCCCTTCAGTAATAGATCGGCAGCTATGGGTGGGAGCAGAGCGGTTGATGCGTCTGGAAATATTGATATTCAGGGCAATCCAGCGAGCGCTAGTTTTGTTGAGCATATGCAAGGTCAGGTGAGCTTCGTTGACCATCTAGTAGGAATTAAAGGCTATACTGCCGCTGGTATCATACCAATGCAGCGACATCGCATTATAGGTGAGATGATTTACTTTGATTACGGTTCGTTTGACAAAACCGATGTCCTTGGGTCCAATCAAGGTAACTTTGGGTATCATGAGTTGGCCACCTCAATGGGGTATGCATTCACGTTTTCTGAGATGGTTCGATTAGGTGGTAGGGTAGGTCGTTATCAGCGTGTGGCCGATGGAACTTCTATGGGAGATTTCTACTATGACTTGGGGGCAGTTTATCACAAACCCCTAGATTCACTAACTGTCGGAGTGTATCTGGCTTCCGATGCCATAGGCGAACCGGAAGAATCTTTCCCAACCCAATTGCATGTCGGGACATCCAAAATTTTATCTCATTTGCCCCTGCGACTCAACCTAGAGGGAATCTACGGTTTTAACGATCTTGTCAGGTTTTCTCTTGGAGCAGAAGTCCTGCTACATACCAGTTTCAAGGTTCGTCTGGGAGTAAGCTCTAACCGATTTGATCTGCAAACTGGTGTGACAGAATCTGACTTTATTGCAGGAACTTCCGCGGGCTTCGCTATAGATTGGCAGGGTATGCTCATTGAATCAGCAACCCAGAGTTTTGGGGCAGCTGGTTGGGTTAGTCAACTCTCTCTCGCCTATAGATTGTAAGGATATTTCACTTCCCACAGGTAGATGTCTCTGTACCTGGAGCAGCCAAAAATCAACAAAAATCCTGGGCAAAAAATCACGATTAAAAGCTCATGCTTTCCCTGGCATTTTGGTTATAATACAAATCTAGATTGGAATATGTGTGTGGTGGGTCACCCATGCTATTGAACCGAAAGGTTAGATTACAGACCACAGGGTTATGATGAAATTGTTGTATAAGAACATATTAAGCTCCTTTCTGATCCTCACGCTGGGGTATAGCGGGAGTGCAGGTATGGTTGAAAACAACTTGCTGATTCGCTTCGATGAGGGGCTTTCCAGAGATGATATTGAGTTGATTATCATGGATGAACCCCTGGAATTAGTAGAGCTGCTCAGCCGGCCTCTGAATATTTGGCTGCTCCGGGTTGACCTGAGCAAGAACCAACTCAATCGCGTTCAAAGTAATGTGGCGAACATTCCTGAAATTCACTATGCCCAGTATGATCATTATGTAAATCTCCGCGTGGATCCTGACGATCCAGTGTATCCACAGCAATGGAATTTCCATAATTCGGGAATAAATGTAAACGGTGATTCTACGGGTGTTGAGGATGCAGATATTGATGCTCCCGAAGCCTGGGAAATTACAACTGGTGGTCATACTGTTTTGGGGCGTGAAATAGTCGCAGGCGTTGTCGATGGGGGCTGTGATACGGCCCATACGGATCTACTGGATAACTTATGGTACAACTCTGCGGATACTGCTGGAAACGGAATTGATGATGATGGAAACGGATACATCGATGATTATCGTGGCTGGAACGCCTATAATCAGACCGGCGTGTTTCCCCGACCAAGTAGAGATTCCAATCATGGAACCCACGTGGCAGGTATAATTGGGGCTCAATCAAATAATAGTAATCAGGTCGCTGGTGTTAACTGGGACGTAAAGCTCATGCTCGTAGCGGGAGCCAGCAATTATACCTCAACGGTGGTCAGGGCCTACACCTACATTCTCGAACAAAAGCTTGATTGGATTGAATCGGGTGGCACCAGGGGCGCTTTTGTTGTTGCGATAAATTCCAGCTTCGGAATTGATGAAGCTGATTGCGAATCCGGCAATTACCCACTCTGGAATGATATGTTTGACGCCCTGGGTGAAGCTGGAATTCTTTCAATAGGGGCCACCGCAAATCGTAGCCTCAATGTGGATGTTCAGGGAGATGTGCCAACCAGCTGCTCCAGTCCTTATTTGATCACGGTAACCAACACCACCAAGTGGGACTTGCGAGCCTCCTCTGGTTATGGTGCAGAATCCATTGATCTTGGAGCACCGGGAACATCAGTTATCTCAACGACTATCAATCAAAATAATATTACCGAATTTGAGCATTTGACCGGGTATAAATCTGGGACATCCATGGCAGCTCCCCATGTTACCGGAGCAGTAGCCCTCATGCATGCAGCAGCCAATACCGAGTTGGCCCAATATTACGAGAATTATCCTGCACAGGGTGCACAGATTTTCAAATCCATGATCCTCTCCACAGTAGATACGCTGGCAGCACTTCAGGATGTTACAGTGACCAATGGCCGATTAAACCTTCATGGCGCAGTCCTGGAGGCAGCCAACTGGCAGGCCACAGGTGATGGCAATATGAATGGCGATGATTTTGTAAATATCCAGGATGTTGTCATTTTGGTAAACCTGATTCTTGGAACTATTGAAGCAACGCCAGAGCTGCTCATTGCAGGTGACCTAAACTATGATGCCAGTGTTTCGGTTCAGGACTTGATATTTTTGGCCAATGTCATCCTGCATTAACCCTCCGAAATACCACCAACAGAAATTTTTGTAATAAAAAAGCCCATCGGAAACCGATGGGCTTTTTATCCTGTTTGGATGTAGGATCAGTACAGGAATTTCATAATGAACATGGCGCCAATTCCGGCTAGCGTTATCAGAAACGCACCCATCTTGCGAATGGGCGTTTTGGGATCCTGGAAGACATTCACTTCAAACTCATGAAAGCTTGAGGAACCCCGGGAATCAGTGAGTTCAATAATAAATTTATTAGCACCGTCATTTGAAGCATCTGGGATCCAGGTAATGAGACCTTCTTCTTCAATCATATTTGCTCCGTTGGGGAGCAGGATTTTTGAGTAACTGATCTTATCCTCGTTCAGGTCACGTGAGGACATTTGATAACGATACTCCCGATCCATGAGAACAACGGCAGATGGCGTTGATGTGACTTCCGGCAAGGCATTCACAAACAAATCCACTTTTTGCACATTGGTTATAAAGCCGTCATTTACGCTGACCTTGAACTGGGCTTGATTGATCTGGTCGATTTCGGGTGTCCAGCGCAGGATGGAACCCTCAGTAAGTTTTACGCCTGCGGGTGCGTCAAACACTTTGTATACGAGCTCCTGATCCGTATTCAAATCAAGGGCTTTGATTTCGTAGACATATTCCTGACCGGCAATTGCCATGGTATCCGCTGTGGACACAATAGCAGGAGGTGCATTGGCATAAATGGCAAATTTAAAGGTGTCTGAGCTGTACTTGTCTGACACTTTCACAAAAACTTCATTCCAACCTTTTTGGGCTTTGGTTGGGGTCCAGGCAACCTGTCCATTTGCAGAGATTTTCATCCCCTTTGGGGCTGTCAAAAATGCATAGTTAAGCTTTTGCTCTTTGTTCAGGTCCGTGACGGGAATGGTAGTTGTATACGGACGGGCCACTGTTGCCAGCGTATCAATACTCTTTCCCAGAACAGGTGGACTATTTACATAGACCGTGACCTTCTGAAGATCATCTCTCAGGCCATCAGATACAGAAATGGTGAAGGTTTGTCTGCCCAGTTCGGCCTCCGTTGAGGTCCAGGTGATATGCCCTCTGCGACTGATAGTCAGGTTGGGTATGCTGCTTTCGGACAGAAGAAAACTTATATCCTGATTGTTGTTGGGATCATTGACTTCCACATTGTAATGCCAGGGTTTGCCCACATGTACATGTTCTTCATATTTCGAAATAATCACGGGGGAAGTATTGGCGAACAGGGTTAAGGAATCCAGCGTCGTGGACATGTCATCTGTGAGTTCAAACAGGATATCATGAAACCCGGTTTGTTGTGGACCGGGAACCCAGGTGATTCGTCCTGAGGATTCCATGACAAGATTTTTTGGTGTACGCAAAGGAATCAGACGTGCCGTATTATTTTTGTTCTTATCTTGAATGTTTACCTGGCCGATATAGGGTTCATTGATAAAGGCCACTGGTCCTGGTTTCTCAATGATCAGCGGTAAAATGTTAACATACAGTGTGAATTTCTGTAGTGCGCGCTCAAAGCCATCACTGACACTCAGCGTCACATACTGTGAGTCGAGTTGTGTGTCGCTGGGGAGCCAACGAACCAAGCCTTCTTCATCAACCTGCATTCCAGCCGGGGAGGCGATTAGTTCATATTCAAAATATTGTTCATCATTTAAATCTTCGAGTTGAACCTGGTAGAGATATTGTTGTCCAGTTTCAGCCAGGGGGCTTGGATTTGAAAAAATCTCAGGGATATGATTTACATACAGACTGAAAGTAGTATCCAACTGTTGTCCAAATGAATATGAAATCTGGTGATAACCCAGTTGGTCTGAACCGGGTGTCCATCTCAGTATAAAATCTTTTCCAAGACGCATTCCCTCAGGATAAGTCTTGAATTTGACGTAGGCCTGACCCGGATCAATTTCATCCTGTCGTGGGATACTATGCACAAAACTTTCTCCAGCATGGAGGATGACATCTGGTGTTTTGGGCTTTCTTCTAATTTCCGGGAGGGCAGCTATATCTTCCACAGGCTCAGCAGTCAGCTTCTCCAGCAGCGGCGGATGCTTGTCCATATCTTCCATCAAATCTTCAGAGGGCTGATCATCTTCCTCAACCTCAGGTGCTTCAGCTACGGGTTCCGGGTCGCCCAGGCCAACAGCAAAAAATTGTGTCTTCCCCTGTTTCTCAAGCAGAAGCCCATCGTGAAAAGCAAGGGCGCCTGAAGCAAACAAATCCTCGTCAACCAGTGCTCTGAATTGATCAAAACCACTTCCCGCAGCTGATTGCTCCAGATAGTGGACCCGGTTACCGGTGCGGATAAGGGCCTCGGTCAGACCATCTCCATCCAGGTCGGAGAATGTGAGTTGATGTACAGGATCTGAAAAAGACTTCCAGATTGAGCTGCCAACGCTGGCATCGTATTGGTATAGGTTGCCCTTAGAGCTACCCAGAAAGATTTTCTCTTTTGATGATCCATCAAGAGCAGCGACGGCGATTCCCAGGGATTTGATTACTTCAGCGCCACCATTCTTGAGTTTCAGGGATGAAAGAGAGCGGGTTGTATATTTGTCTTCACTTCGCGAAGTAATTACCGCAGAATTAAACTTTGATCCTCTTTTTTGAAAAAGAACGATTTCCTCTTTCCCGTCATTTTCAACATCATTCAACTGAAGTAGAATTGACGCTGGAGTCTTGGACATATCCACAGGGAGCCCGGCATATTCAATCTCAATGTTTGAAGCAGTCAAATCACCTTTGAATTCAACTATCAGCAGGTTGGGCTGAGGTGCGCTGAGAGAGATTATCAGCTCGCTGAGACCATCAGCATCAACGTCTCCCGCTTCAATTTGTACGGGACGGGCGTAAAGACCGTTATCTGGTGTCCACCCCCACTGAAAGCTGGGGATAAAATCAAATTCAGAGCCAGACCACTCAAACCCGTAGACCCACGGGGCACTGTTGCCTGAGGATGCTGAGATCAATTTACTGATAGCGACCAACTCAGGTCGACCGTTCAAATTCAGGTCAGTCAGTGTGAAATCAGCCCATTCACCAACCAGGTTTTCAGGCAGGGCAAAGCGCCAGGTAATCTCAAAATTACCATCCGGTGAGACTTCAAATGTGATTAACTCAGACCGGTTACCGGCCACTTTCCGAATTGCACCAAAATCATTGTTTCCATTGTGATCCAAATCCCCCAGGTTCATTAAATGACCAATGTCACGGAGACCATCGGTTGCCCAGAGACTGCTGGCCGTAAGTATGACCATCAAGATACGACGTACTATAACATGGCTAAAAAAATGTCTGCTCATCATGGGAACCCATTTCTTTACGATTAAAACTATTTGAATCCTACTCCAAACTTTTAATCAATTTATGGGGCTAAGCTACTGTATGCAATATAAATTTAAGCTGACACTTAAAGTAAATTCTTAAAAGACTTGTGTAAAAAAATGAGAGATGGTATATTGTGTCAACTGCTTGATTATTGTCGAGAAGAAGTGCAAGTTGTTTGACGATACCAGGGGTGTTATTCCCTAGAAGTGATCGTTTGCATTCTGCTGGTTGAACCAGGGAGGTACAGAGAAAATGAAATCATGGCTGAAACTTATAATTTCTACGATGCTAATTACAGGTTCACTCCTGGCACAATTTGCCGAGGGACAACCCGTATTAAAGGGTGCTATTGGACCCGCATTCTCATATATGGTTGCTTTCCAGTTGGATGAGACCGCATTTGGAGCTCTGGGTACCTTCCAGCAAGATTTTGATCTTTCAGATGCAGGAACTTCGGTGATTAATAATGATGGAATGGTTGTCACTGGCTTTGAAGGCTTTGGTGAAATTACACCACATTGGACCATCGGTATGTATGCCGGGCAGGGTGAATATCTGGCATACGCCCAGGATAATCTGGCTCCTAATACAGATTACACAGTGAATTTTGTTTTAAGTAGTGTGGGTGTAACGGCCGAGTTTAATACCCATTCTAGATCCAGGCTCAAGTTGTTAGCAGGTTCAATGTTTGGAATCGGACAGGCCTCCTTATCAGCCAGCTCTTCACCCGCCAACGAAAGTTGGACTGAAATTGTCTCTGGTAAAGAATCAGATGGTGTAACCGACTATGAAAGAAAAGCATTTGAGCTATCGTCCTGGACACCGGTTATACAGCCATATATGGGGTTACGCTACGACATTTCCCGCTCCATGGGCTTCAAGACCATTGCCGGGTGGAATGAACAGGTTGCCTCAGCAGGCAGCTGGAAATTATACCACAATAAAGTGATTAGTGATTCACCTGAAGTGCCTCTACGGGCATTGTTTTTCCGTTTTCAGCTCTATGTGATCCTTTAAACGGTATATGAGGACGTTTAGCCGCTCCTTGATCATTATTGAAGAATCACTCCCGCAAAGCGACATCAATTTGTTTATAATTATCTTGTAACACCCAAATGGGTGCTTTCATCAAATCAATACGGTCATTATTTTAGAAGCCGTTATTTAAATTGGAACCTTATAAGGATACCAGGATTAATAAAGAGTTATGAAAACCTTAAAATATATATCAGTCGTCACCCTTGTTCTGTTAGGAATTTTTGCACTGAGCCCTTCTGGCCAGGCTCTTTTTGCACAGGGGAGTGATTTTTACGATAAATGGCGAGATTTTCAGGACATGGTCAAAATCATCAACACCAACTATGTTGAGGATGTTGATTGGGATAAAACCATGATCGGCGCTCAAAACGGGCTAATGGAGGCCCTGGACCCCCATTCTGTTTATATCGGCGCTGAACGGATGGATCAGATCAATGAAAGTTTCCGGGGCAATTTTGAAGGCATCGGAATTGAATTTGATATTATTGACGATTATATCACGGTTATCACACCAATTGTTGGTTCCCCCTCAGATGGTTTGCTAGCTCCCGGTGATCAGATTATTAAAATCGATGATGCTTCAGCTTTCAAAATTACCAGGGATGGTGTTTTCGATAAATTGCGGGGACCCAAGGGCTCGCGTGTGGATCTTGAGATTGCCAGACTTGGTGAGACCGAGCTAATACCAGTTACTATTTTCAGAGACAAAATTCCTATCTATAGCGTTTTAGCAAAATTTGTCATGGATGACGGCACGGGATACATCCTGCTGAACCGTTTTGCGGCTACGACTTCCAATGAAGTCATCGCGGCTATTGGCGAATTGCAGGCTCAAGGCATGGAACGACTCATTATTGATTTACGGAATAACAGTGGCGGATATATGGACGAGGTTGTAAAAATCGTTGACCACATCCTGCCTGGGGGCGAAAAAATTCTTTCCACAAAAGGCCGGCTCAAAAATGCCAATGAGGAAATGTACTCCAAGCATAAGGCCACCTTCTATAAGCAACCTGTGATTGCGATTATCAATAAGGGTTCTGCCTCGGCCAGCGAGATTTTAGCGGGTGCCTTACAGGACCTCGATCGAGGAGTGGTTGTAGGCGAAACCAGCTTTGGCAAGGGCCTGGTACAGCGCCAATACCCCTTGAGGGATGGATCTGCAGTTCGAGTAACTGTAGCTCGCTATTACACACCAAGTGGCCGTTTGATTCAGCGCGAATATGAGAATGGTGAGAGCCAGGACTATTATGCTGAGTTATATGACAAAGATTATGGCAAGGATACGACGAAACTTGAGGACAGGCCAACCTATAAAACCAAGATGGGTAGAACTGTGTATGGCGGTGGCGGTATCAGTCCTGATTATGAGCTTGAGGACCCAGCCACCATTTCTAAAGATTTAGCCAAAGTTAGGCGCAATGATATTCGATTCTTCTTCAAAATTGCTTCAGATTATGCGGCAAAACATCCTGAACTGGCACAGGATTGGCCTGCCTTCATGGAGAGTTTTGAAGTAGAAGATGCCTTGATGAATGAGGTCTACGAAAAAATATTTGCTCTTGAGGATCTCGAATTGGATGAAGAAACCATCCGTGGGGATGAAAGAACGATTCGGTATTACATAAAGAGCGAACTGGCAGGAAAACTCTGGGGAAGAAACGAGCAGTATCAGGTTCGTACGCTAATGGATAATCAAATCCAGGAAGCGCGTAAATACTTTGAAAAAGCACGTGAAATTGCAGAGGCTGCAGATTATTTGTAAAAGGGGTCCGGATTGCCTAGAAACTCGGGGACTGGACTGGAATTTGATTGACTTTCGAGACGTATCCAACTATGATTGTGCGCTTGGTCAAATCAAGTTGAAATTTATATAGGATTAGGAGGTAATTCCGGATGGTTCAGTGGTTTTATAACGGTGGTCCCTTTATGTGGCCAATTCTTGGGGTCTTTATTTTTGGGCTGGTTTTTGTTGTTGAGCGTTTCTTGAGTTTGATGAAAACTACAATGCAGACAAAATCTTTTTTAAAGCAAATTGATGTTACTCTGAAAGAACAGGGTGTTGAGGCGGCAATGGAAGTTTGTCGCAGTACACCTGGATCAGTACCTCAAATTTATCTGGCTGGTCTCTCTAGAGCCGATCGTGGCACGGTAGCTGTTGAAAAAGCTATTGAGAGTGCTGGATCAATTGAGATGTCATTTCTCGAGAATAACATGATTTGGTTATCAACCGTTGTTTCTTTAGCCCCAATGCTCGGATTTACCGGAACTGTATTCGGTATGGTTCAGGCTTTCGATTCAATCGCGGCTGCCAATGATATCCAACCTGCCCTTGTTGCAGTTGGTATCTCAATGGCCTTGTTAACAACCCTCTTTGGTCTGGTTGTAGCTATGATTATTCAGTTTGCTCAGAATGTTTTCACATTCATGATTGACAAATTGATCATCAAAATGGAAGAATCTTCATTAGATCTTATCGACACCATCGAGACTCTGGAGAAGAAATAAAAACACCATAACCGGGGTTAGTTGATACTATGTTGGTAAAGAAAAAAAGAAATAAAAGCGGTGGTGAGATACCCACAGCATCCCTCCCGGATATTGTGTTCATGTTACTGCTCTTTTTCCTGGTTACGACCACCATTGATATGGATAAAGGTCTGGGAATGGTTTTGCCAGAAAAAGGGGATTCTCAAGTCGAAGTCCACAAGAAGAATATCACTAATATTTTGATAAATGCTTCAGGGAAAATCGCCTTGAGTCATGAGGGTGAAATTCGTTTGATTGATGTTCGTGAGCTAAAGCAGATCGCCAAGCAACTTCTGGCAACCAATGACAAAATGATCTTTTCTGTCAAAACGGCGTCTCAGACAAAGTACAAAGATTATGTTGACGTAATTGACCAGCTAAAGCAGGCCAACGCGACTCGAATTTCCATTGCTGACCCGGAGAGTTAGATCATGCGCTTAAAACGAAAAATGAAAGTTGAAGCCGGGATTCCTACATCCTCGCTTCCTGATATTATCTTCATGTTGCTGATCTTTTTCATGGTTGTGACCGTTCTGCGTGAATTTCAGGGCTTAAAGCTCATCCTTCCCGAGGCTAAAAAAATTGCCAAGCTCGAAGGTAATAAGCACGTTTCACATATCTGGGCTACCGCAGAGGGATCAATTTCCATTGATGATCAAATTGTAGATATCGGGAAAATTCGGACAATTATGTATGACAAGGTTGTTGCTGATCCACAGTTGACCGTTTCACTGAAAGCTGATCGTCAAACGGAGATGGAAATTATCACCGAAATTCACCAGGAGCTTCGAGAAGGCTCAGCTTTGAAGCTTAACTATTCAGCCAAACCGAGGGAGTAGAGATATGATTGAAAAACAACATTCTCATATCTCGGTTAAGTTGCAGCATCGTAGGTACCTTGAAATTGGTGCCATGGTCGTGCTCCTGGTATTTACTTTGGTTTTGAAGGCTATACCAAAATTTGTTACTGAAGAGTTACCGCCACAGGCATATGTAGCACCTATTGAGAATATTGAGATTCCACCAGAAACTCAACAATTTGACAAACCACCACCACCCGCCCGTCCATCTATTCCTATTGAATCAGAAGATGAGGAAATCGATGAAGATTTCACCATTGAAGAGACAGACCTGGAAGATTTTGAGATTTTGGATGAGCCGCCACCACCACCTGAAAGCAACGTGATTTTCATCGCTTATGATGAACCACCAGAGCCCATGGGTGGCTATGGAGCAATTCAGCAGGCTGTTGTCTATCCTGAAATTGCTCGTGAAGCTGGTATCGAGGGTACGGTAATTGTCCAGGCAACAATAGGTAAAGATGGCCGAGTTAAGGAAACCATCATTTTGAAGGGTATCCCCAAAACAGGTCTGGATGAAGCTGCCATGGATGCTATCAAAACCATCAAATGGAAACCAGCTTACCAGCGTGATAAACCAGTGACTGTTAGAATATCAGTTCCTGTGGTATTCCGTTTAAAGAACGGTTAATACCAACCATCCCATTTACACCTCAAAGGCCGGATTTTCATCCGGCCTTTTTTTACTTAAGAAGAGAGCCATGCTCTCTTCTTAAGTAACCCTGGCGTAGCTTGGAAAGCGAAGCCGGGTTAAACATCTCAGTTCAACCACATCTCCAGTAGAAATATTTAAATTAAAAATCTTCCAGTATGGATACATGGACGCATTCAATACCCCCTTAACAGCGTATAAAATGTCACAAAAAGCCCCTTGATCTTTGATAGTTCAAGTGATTACATTACTCATGGGTCGAAAATTCGACTCGTGGTTCGATTTAATTGACATTGAATTTTTATCCAGGGCAAAAGGAGGACCTACAGGAAAAAAACTAATTCTAACATCTGGAGGTGAGTTATGATTACACAGTATCCATGGGTATCAGTCAAGAATCATGAAAGAAAATTTATTGAAATCGGATTTATGATCACCTTGTTGGTAGCAATAATATCATTCTATGCAGTTCCACAGTTTGGTCAAGCACCAATTTATAAGGAAGTGTATGTACCCCCGCCTTTGGAAGTGTATTCCATTCCCGCTACTGTTCAACCACCGGAAAAGATCATGCCCATGCTGCCAAGGGTTCTTGTCGAATCAGAAGACGATGAATTACTTGATGACATATCACCTGCGATTGATGTGGTAATGAAGGGGATCGTCTCATTGGTTCCTCCGGCACCTCCTGAGCCACTTGATACTTACTTAGAACCGTGGATGGTGAGTGATAAGCCGATAATGATTGGCAGCATGGTGGTGAATTATCCAGAAATTGCCAGAGAGGCAGGTATTGAGGGTAAGGTCACTATTACTGCATTTATTGGCAAGGATGGACAGGTCGAGAAAGCTATAATTTTAAAAGGTCTCCCGAAAACAGGACTTGATGACGCTGCTATGACAGCGGTTCTCCAGAGTAGATTCACACCAGCCATGCAAATGGGGAAACCGGTACCAGTAAAAATGAATATCCCCATTATATTTAGACTGAAAATGTGATCACCAAAAACACCAGAGCCGAAAGATCTCGGCTCTGGTGTTTCTTAGCAATTCAATAGGTTGATTACTTCTCTAGCGAATAATCTTGAGCATTATATAAGTTCCCACTTCCGGCTTCCCGTTTCAATAAAACAGGAACAAGTGCTCCCGGAAGAACTGAGTCGGGATGATTTGGAGCCTGCTGGCCTCCCATATCAGTTTGAAGCCAGCCTGGATCCATAAGATTCATTAACACATTTGTACCTGAAAGTGTTGGAACCATATCTCGGACATATCTATCAAGGGCAGCTTTAGAGCAACTGTACGGCATAAGCTGGGGCTCGTCAGCTATTCCAGAGGTGACATTAACGATTCGCCCCCATCGATTTTCCAGCATGTCTGGCAAAAAGGCATCAGCCAGTTTGGCTGGAACGATTGTATTGACCAGAAAACTCAGGCTGTATTCATCTGCGGTGGGCTTGAAAAGCGGCTGGTATTTGGTCATTATGGCAGCATTGTTATAAAGTATATCAAGGTGGTTGTTGGTCAACCCATGTACCTATTCGATCAAGGTCTCTACGGCAGAAATTGAGCTTAGCTCCGCAGCCACTGAATGTGCTTCGGCACCAGCGGCTTGCAGTCTTTCCTGCAAGTCACTGGTTCCCTTGAGGCTTCTTGAATGAAGGATTAGCTTGCATCCCTGTTTGGCGAGAGCCAGAGCAACACGCTTACCAACACCACGACTGGCTCCTGTTATCAGCGCCCAACGATTGTTTATATTCATCAAATTTGATTCCTGGTTGAATTTGGTATCACAAATTAATGGAAGTCCTGGTCATGGATAAGCGGTCATGCTCATAGCTCTTCCGAATGATTAATCGGCCAAGAGAATATCCAGAATTTTGCTGATCGGTTCTTCGGTTTCAGCATCCACCAGCGGAAAATCATTCTTCCAGTTCCAGTGTGCCCAGGCAATTCCATTGTCATTAAATATAGCAATCATATCCTGATACCAGGCCTGGCGCATTTCCATGGAAGTCGTTGGATAAGCCCCGTATTCGCCACAATATAGGGGCAGCCCAAGTGCTTTGGCCCGCTTGACGGCGATCATTATTTCATCACGCAGGACTGATTTGTCGTAGACTTTTATGTAATTGCTAATTCCATTAACAGTCTGCTCATCATAGCCTGCCAGGTCAGTAGTATCCAGAATCATTCCAGGATACTGAACAGGTCCTTCATATTTGGAAAAGGAAACCCAGTGCGCCTTCCAGTGAGTTAGCGGCATGGGTGTGTAGATGTGGAAACTCAGAATAATGTTTTTGTCATTTTCAGGAACTTCCAAATCCGGGAAGGTCCAGGTTTGCTGCCAGTTGTTGGATCCCATAATGATGGTTCGTTCTGGTTCCAGTTTCCGAATTTCTGAGATTACCCAATTAATAAGGTTATTCCAGTCTTCAGGGTTGTCAGACACGGCTTCATTCATGGGTTCATAGGCCAGCATGTCATTGGGGTATGGGCTTAGTTTTGCTGACAGGTCCTTCCAGAACCCTATAAAATTGAGCTGTGCCGACTTTTCATCCCACAGGGTTCTACTGGAGGGATCATTGAAGTGGTGAGACCGCAACACATGGAGGTCAATCACAATTTTGAGATCATGCTTCAGGGCCCACTTGACAGCTTTATCCAGCAATTTAAAGGCCTTTTTATTTTGTTTCCCTTCCTCAGTCCAGAATTGCTCTTCATCAATGGGTAATCTTACATGATCAAATCCAAGCGCTTTGATTTGAATAAAGTCTTTTTCCGTGACGTATCGTTTACGCTCTTTTCCACGGATGTCAGTTTGGGATAACCAATGGCTGACATTCACACCGCGTTTAATGACAAAATCTCCGGCATACATTTGAGATCCAAATACAAAGATAAGAATTGTTGAAAATAATTTCTTCAAGATGTTCCCCTGTGGTTTAAGGTTAAAACAATTAGGTTTCAGTCCAGCTGTCCGGCTTAAGCATCCCAAAAATACAGCCTGTTAGAATCCAGGAATATCTGCCTTCTCCTGATGAAGCGGTATTCCATTATCATAGTCAATACGCTGTGGCTCGGATTTCATCAAGTCTGGGAATTGTTTATACAAGCTTGTGGCAAAGAGGAAATCCAGATGCTCATTGCTCTCAGGACTCCAACCCATGGTGCGCTCCCAGATCTCAGCTGACTCCATGCAGAAATAGATGAACAAATCTTCACTGCCATATTTGCGCAAGGCATCATACACTGTGCGATACATATCCAAACGCAGGGGTTTAGGATAGCGCATTTTGCCATCCATTCCACGAATGAGTTCAGCAAACATGATTTTTGATTTGGGGAATTTCTCCAGCACCTTATCCTTCATCTCTGGCGGAAAACGTAACGAGCCAATAGAGATCCAGGCTACATTTTTTGGATTTACTACTTCAAACAGCTGTCGGATTAAGTCAGGATAGGTCTCTGCCCACTGTTCATGAAAAAGCAGGGGATCAAAATGAAATCCAATCTTATATCCCTTTTCCTGAACCAATCGCATAGCCTCCAGGCGCTCATTTAGGGAGGCCGCCTTATGCTCCTCCGCATCTATTATCACCTGGGGATTAACTGACCAGGAAATCACTGTATGGCCTTTATGATCCAGATTCAGGAGATTTTCGATACGATTCGATTTGGTTTTCAGCTCAAGCAGTACATTGTCCAAATCGGCAAAGTAGCTCACAATATCCCGGGAATACTGAGAGGAAGAATCAAAGGCGAGGCTGTCAGATAATTCACCCGTGCCAATACGAAAAAAACGATCTGGCTGGGTTGATATTTTATCTTTCACTTCAGTCAGTAATTTCTCTGAGTTGGCGTACACAGTGGTAACTGGATTGTTTAGATAAAACTGGAGAATGCAGTAGGTACAGTCAATGGGACAATTGCTGGTCTGGTTAATAACATGGTAATTGCAACAACGGTATGTCCTGTCAGTACCAGGGCATTGTTTCACAGTATGTCCCTGTTTCTCGGTGAGTAAAATATCACGCTTAGCAGGCGTTGCCTCCTGCCGGAACATGGCTTCTTTGTCAGCTTCGGTAAGTTCCAGTTGAATAACTTCAGCTTGAGGATTGTTCTCTTTATACCGGTCGACCAGCGGCTGATCCGCCACCTTCTGATCAACAATGATCCGTGTAATTTTTGGTTCTCGCATGTCGCTCTATATATGTTTAAAGATGTTTTTGAATTTAAGTGAATCAAGTTTTTCCAGGGTTTGGCCAAGATCAGCTTCGTCTTTTGCATGGAAGGAAATCTGAACCCCTTGTTGCTCAAAATAGGGATCCCACTTCAGTTTGACATAATCAGGCAGCTCAGCAGAATCAATAGTTTCGAGCAGTCTTTCTCCTGCCTCACTTAGTGAGGGGAATCTGGCCATGTTAATCTTTTCCCGAATCTCCATCACTGCCAGACGGTTATCTTCGTAACTATTGTCAGCCATCTCCCAAAGACCCATCTCCTGGGCCTTGGTTTTGAAATCCAGATCATCGCGTTTGGCCATCTCCCAGACATTCCCAATGATTTCAGCCGTCATATTGATGCCGATTCTCAAGTTGGCGATAAATTTCTCAACCCAGTCCAGGTTGTCCTCGGCTCGCTGAAAAATATGGGCCCGCTTCAAGCTCAAATCCTTTTCAATGATAAATGACTGCAGGGATTCAGGGAGTTTCAAAAGAAAGAGTACCTGATCGATCAACTTCTCGCGTGGAGCCAGATGTACGGCTGGATAAATGTCTTCAGCCAATATTTTCCGAGGGACACCAATATCTAGAGCAGCTTTGGTAAACAGCGCTTTATCCATGAGATTCATGGGGGAGTAGTATTCAACGATCACTTGCAGCAATTCCTGGGTGCTCTCAGACTCCTGGATCAAGTAGACTGGGACTGTAGATTGCCCGGCATCCTGAGCTGCTACAAAACGGTGAATATCCCCTACGATTTTGATGCAGGAAGGGGTCTGATACGCCAGGATTGGTCGGGACAGAGCAGACTCCATTTGTTCATGGCGTAGATAAGGTAATGGATTAAAGCTCGAATGTATGGTTGGGCCGACAGTGGTCAGCTCTTTAACTGTGATCTTCATACTCACCAATATGTCTTGAATTCAAAGAATTCAAACAGGTTTAAGAAAAAGAAAAAAGAAGGATTCGTCAAAGAGGGTGGTGTTGACGGAAAGTGACAGGAGAGACCTATGGAATACGCACAACAATATAAACGTCCACATGGCTAGGCTTGAATCGATAATTGTTGGCCCTCATCCTGACGAGGTCAAGAACCAGCATCAATTGAAATTGAATAATTCGTCTAATTCGTTCTATTCGTTGTTAACAGGTACATTGAAACTTGAAACTTGAAACTTGAAATCTGGATCCCCACTTAACGACCTTAACCCGTCTTTGCGAGGAGGGACGACGCGGCAATCTCTCTTTTGGTTTTAGACACGAATTACACCCATGCAGCCAATGAACACGAATTGAGTTTTTCTATATGTTTCGTGCAATTAGTGTCTAGATAATTTGAAGTCTGGATATAGATCCTTCGACAAACTCCATGATGACGAGGTCGAGAACCAGCATTAATTGAAATTGAATAATTCGTCTAATTCGTTCTATTCGTTGTTAATAGGTAAATTGAAACCGGAAACTTGAAATTTGAAATCTAGATTCCCACTTAATGACCTTAACCCGTCTTTGCGAGGAGGGACGACGCGGCAATCTCTCTTTTGGTTTCAGACACGAATTACACCAAAGAATCGAATACACACGAAACGAATAATACTTTGCAAAACGCTTATCCTTCACCTGAGTATATCCTGAACCCAGGTGAAGTGCTCTCAATGAGGGGTGGAGCGAGCTATTTCAAATAGGTCATTTTCTGGTTACGAACCTGGGAGCCTGCTGTCATTCTACAGGTATATATCCCCGCTTCACAGAGAGTCCCTTTATTGTTCAGTCCATTCCACATGATGGAATGGTTACCTGCTGGTAGATATTCCCGGACCAGGGTTCTCACCTCATTGCCTTTAATATCGAAAATCTGCAGATTGACTTGCTCAGATTTAGGTAGTGCAAAGTCGATTCGTGTAGATGGATTGAAAGGGTTTGGTGTGTTGGGGAAGAGTGAATAAGTATCTGGAAGACTCTGGCTTTCATTCAGGCTTACAGAGGTAGAGTCTTGACAGAGTAATTCATAATCCAGAGAAACATCGCTGGTCTGAATTTGAGCCACAGGAATTTTTGAGATGCCCAATATGCTGGTACTGGAAACGCCATAGACTGTCTCTATTGACGAGCTGGCTGATCTCATACCGAGAACCGTGGATTCCCCACCGCATTCGCTGTTAATATCCGGGTCCATTCCTATGAATAGCATGTCGGTAAACTCTGCATTGACATTTGCATTCCAACCAGTAACTAAAAAGCTACCATTCTCATATTCTATTGCTGAAGTCAAGTAGCCACGGTCAGGACCTCTGTAGATTTTTGCCCATACTTGCTCACCATTCGGGTCCAGCAACAGCATGGTGGGCTCATTATTCACGGTTTGGGATTCAGCGGAGCGTCCAGTGACCAAAATTTGATTCTGAGAGGTCAGCTGAATTGATCGTGGTACGTCATCAAGATTACCACCAAAAACATTTGACCAGACCAAATCACCATTGGGATCAAGCTTGGATATATACCAATCAAGTGCTCCCAGACCATAACTGTTGGAGTAGCCAGCAATATAGATATTTCCCAAAACATCCAGGAAAAGTGCCTGAGGCGCAGTGACATACTCATCTCCTGATCCACCCATGGATTTTTGCCAAACAAAATCACCGTTTCCATCGAGTTTGACTATGTAAAGATTTGAGCTTGTGCTGAAACTATTGGAGTAGCCCAATATGACAATATCACCGTTAGCATCTTCCTTGATGCTATAGGCTATCTCAAATCCGCCACCACCAATTACCCGACTCCACATGATGTGTCCCATCTTATCTAGTTTGAGTACGAGAATCTCACTACTACCCAGGGTTCCATTATAGGTACCACCTGTGATAAGATACCCTCCATCAGCAGTAGGTGAACAGTCCTCGAAAAGGTCATCACCAGGACCTCCATAGGTGGTGTATGAGAGGAGGGTACCTTGTCCATCAATGGTGGCAAAATAGTAGTCGCGATATCCCGCCCCAAAGCTTTCGGTTCTCCCTGCAAAGCTATAACCCTCGTCTGTGACGTGGATAATCCTGGCATTATCAGCATAATCTCCACCATAAGACCTGGCCCAGAGCGGTGAACCCAAGGAATCAGTCATCACTATCAGACCATCTTCGCTGCTGGAATTTGTTCCAGATTTAAATCCGGCATGGATGAATGAATCCCCAGTGTGGGTTGTATAATACAGTGTTTCATTGTAGGAATTTCCTAATAAAGCCTGAAATGGAGCCTGGCTATGAATATGGAGAGGTGTGCTAAGAACAAGTGCAATTTGACAAAGAATTATTGTCATTCGAGACATGGAATTTCCCCCTTTGGGCTTGTATTTACAGTGAAAACTAAACAACAATTATCTTTTAACAGGAAGTATTTATTCAGAAAATGTTAGAAATACAGAAAAAAATAAATTCTGTTTTACTCCATTTTATTTCTACGCGCCAGGGAAAGCCCCCCAAAACCACTGATTACGGCCATATAAAACCCAAAATCATACCACCACCCAGTATTATTAGGATCATAAACCCGTGTGCTGTCATTGAAAAATCCTACAATGAGGGAGAGTGGTGCGATCCAACCATGCCAGACTCCACCAAAGAATCCAGCTGGGGATTTCCCGGCATTTTCTACCGGATTTGGCATACATGCTGTAAATGCCATTACTACCAGAAGTGTCAGGATGACACTAAATATGGATTTGTACCGTTTCATAAACAACTCTCCTTATAAGGTTTCAAACAGGCCTTTGGATTTATTCTTGCGCACATTGTCATGGTTGAAGTATTGTCCGTTCATAGCAATATAGACACCATGGGGCAGGGTCTGAACATAGGCCAGCGCGGCACCCATGTTAAAAAGCCCATCAGAACTTCCAAAAACAATAGGAATCATAGCACCTGTTAACACGATGGTCTTATCCTTGATGTTGTCAGCCAGAAATGTGGCGGTTTCCACCATGGTATCGGTTCCATGAGTAATGACGATTCTATCTGAAGTGCTTTTCTGGCAGTGGGTGAGGACAATCTCCCGATCCTGTTCAGACATTTCCAGGCTATCAATCATCATCAGGCTGCGGATATTCACATTCAGCTGTGAGCGTCCCTGTTCCAGCATTTGTTTGAGATGCGTGTCCCTGAAATACAGATCGCCATTAAGCTCATTGTATTCCTTGTCAAAGGTGCCCCCAGTGATAAATATCTGGATTTGCATGTTTGCCAAACTCCTGTCCTCTGCCCTATGGTGACAGATATTTACTCATTAACACTTAATGCATAGAAACTACGCTTTGCTTTGTCTTCACCGAACAAAAAAAGTGCAGGAAAGACTGTGAAAAAAGATTAGAATTAGGATCGTTCGAACAAAGGAGCTTCCATGCTTGAAAAAACAGGTCGCCGCTGGTTACGGGTCATCCATATCCTCTTTATCGCATCTCTCATGGGCGGGTTAGTATCAATTCTGGCCATGAACCATATACCTTCTCCTTCTGGTGCTAAACTATTCATTGCCAATTATTCTATTTACAGATTGTTTAACATTGTGGTAACCTGGTCCTTTTATGGAGTTCTAGCCACAGGTCTGGTCTACTCCACGTTCACCCATTGGGGATTAACAAGACACTGGTGGATCATTGGGAAATGGGTGGGAACCGTGAGTCTTTTTGTGCTGGTTTGGGTCTGGCTGGGACCTGCAATCAATGGTATGGTTGCGCTTTCAGATATTGGCTTGAACAACCCAGAAAATAACCATGCGTATCGCGCATATAAGTCCTCAGTATCTCCAGTGATCTGGGTGCTGCTTGTCATTATAGCTGTTCTTGTGACCATCACAATTTTCAGACCCTGGGGACAGCGTAAGCAATCCTATGAATTTCGTCGTAACACTATCCTGGCTTTAACCGGGTTTGGGGTCGTTCTGGGGGTGGGGCTTGGAATCATGGGCTATTTTGATCTTGAATCTTATCGGAATATGAAAATTTCCACTCCAGATCTTAGTCGAATAGCAGATGGCAGCTATGAAGGATCCGCTGAATACGCTGGTTTTGAGTATGTGGTGAATGTTGATGTAACAGAACATAAAATTAACCGGGTACACATTCTCGAAAATCGAGACAGCCCCTATGCAAAATTTGCTGAGGGAATAATTGAGCGGGTTGTGAAGCAGCAATCACCTGACGTGGATGGAATTACAGGTGCCACTACTACCAGTAAATGTCTGATGAAAGCGATTGAAGCAGCCCTGGAAGGAGCTACACTATGAACGTAGATAAAAGAGTTATCCGAAAATTTGAAAAAAAGACCTGGAGTGAGGTCAAGTCTAAGAATTCCTGGCAGGTATTCCGCATCATGGCTGAATTCGTAGAGGGCTTTGATGTACTCACTGCCATTGGTCCCTCCGTGACCATCTATGGGTCTGCCCGAACAACTCCTGATAATCCCCATTACCAAATCGCATACGAATTGGGAAAGCTTCTAGCCCAAGAGGGCTTGAGTGTTATCACAGGGGGTGGTCCCGGCATTATGGAGGCCGCCAACAAGGGCGCTAAAGAGGTGGGAGGCGCTTCCGCAGGTATTGGTATAGAATTGCCCTTTGAAGCCTCTAACAACGCTTATATCGATTCCGATAAAAACATCACTTTTCGCTACTTTTTTGTGCGCAAGCTCATGTTCTTGAAATATTCCCAAGCTTTCGTGGCTTTTCCAGGTGGTCTTGGGACTCTGGATGAGCTTTTTGAATCTCTGACCCTGTCGCAGACCGGAAAAACACCAAAATTTCCCATTATCCTCGTGGGCCGTGATTATTGGACTGGTATGGTTGAATGGCTGAAGGACAAAGCTGTTGCCGAAGGGGCTATCAATGCGGATGACCTTGAGCTTTTCAGGGTCGTCGATACGGCTGAGGAGACCCGTGACGCCATTACTGGTTTCTTTGCTAAATACCGCAAAGAGATGGTACCGAACTTTTAGTATTACCATCATTTCATTGTGTGTGCTAGCGAGGGCAACGGATTTCAGTCCATCCGACCCTCATCTGCAATCAATTCTGATATTGTTATGGAATAAAGTTCAGTGAGAGATCTTTTCTTTCGCCACCCTGGACACTTCGACCTCTTTCAGTACAGGCTCTGTGAAGGATCTTGATCCCTAATTGAAAACTCTTGAGTGCACCCAAGGATCAAGATTCTTCACGTTGCTCAGAATGATGCGAGAGGATAAGCGTGTGAACGTGCAAAAGCCCTTTGCGATCTCAGAGCCGTTTGCAATTAATATATCAGCTGAGTTTCTGTTTCAATTTGGCAACATAGCGTCGGCTCATGACGTAGGGTTCTTCAATTCCCTTCATGTAGACCCGGTATGAATTGTTAAACCACTCTTCCAATCGATCAACACATTCCATATTCACGATGGTTGTACGGTGTATGCGGTTGAAATAAGCTTCGGGTAGCCGTGTTTCCCACTCGGCCATGGATTTGTGTACCAAGACCTTCTTTCGGTTGGTGCAAAGCACTTCGGAGTAATCTCCTGCTGATGTGATACAGACAATCGTGCTGATTTTTAAGAAACCAAGGCTGGTATCCAGCTTTAACAGCAACCGATCATGATACTCCAACTGACGCAGATCATCCTGATTTTCCTCAGGTATTTGTTCCAGCCGTTCCAGGGAGTGCTGAAGTCGTTCAGCATTCACTGGTTTGAGGAGATAATCCAGAGCATTCACCTCAAAAGCACGCAGGGCATATTCATCAAAGGCTGTGACAAAAATTACCCGAATATCGGAGCTGATATGCTCCAACACATCAAAACCATTGATACCCGGCATCTGGATATCCAGAAAAACCAGATCAGGGGTAACCTCCTTGATCAAATCAAGCGCTTCCAGACCATTGGCGGCCTCACCAACTATACTGACATTTTCATGATTTTTTAAAAGTAAGCGCAGATCATTTCTGGCCAGACGCTCGTCGTCAACGAGTATTGCTCTGATTTCTTTACTCATGATTACCCTCAATTACTCTGGAAATGGAAAGTTTTAAAACCACACAACCCGCTTGCTCGGCATGTTGGAGTTCATAGTTGCCGGAGAAACGATTTTCCAGTCGTTCCTTGACATTTTTCAGACCAGTTCCAGTACCTGCTGGACGTGATCGTTCACTGTCATCGGTCTCAGACAGCCATTTGCCACTGTTGCGAACCAGAATGCTTAATTTATTCCCTTGAATCTTGGCCTGAATGCTGATCGTCAGGGGCATCTCTGAGGTCTTCATGCCATATTTAACTGCATTCTCGACCAGCGGATGTACAAGAAAACTGGGGATGGGATATTCTTCCGCCAGTGGGTCTATATCAAAAGTTACTTGAAGATTTTCCTCAAAGCGTTTCTTCTCAATTGCAAAGTAATGTTTAATGGCGGTGATTTCCTCGCTCAGGGGTACATCACCATTATTTTTACTCACCAATGAATAGCGTAAAAGCTCCGCCAGTTCAGAAACCATTTCACGAGCGTTGTGTTGGTCTTCAAGGATGAGAGCCCTGATAGAATTCAATGAATTAAAAAGGAAGTGCGGGTTGAGCTGATAGCGGAGCATCTGTAATTGGGCACTGTGGGCCAGTAACTCAGCTTTCTCGGTACGCAGTACTTGCTCATTCCATTGCCGCCAGAAATTGATCAAAAAGTAGAGCGCAGACCAGGTAAACAGAATAAAGGAATTCCAATAAATCTGGCCAACATTACCCCGCCAGGTGATCTTGTCCATGGCCTCCTGGAATTTTGCCACTCCATAGATTGGGTAGGAAATAAATCGATCCACATAAAGCCAAATCACTGCAAAGGATATTGAGCACAATATCACGACTGTTGAAACATTTAGGATGGATCTATGCTGATAATCTAGCTTCTGATAAATCCAGCGCATGATAATGGTGACGAGAAATGCCACCATGTAGGTCACAGCAAAGCCAAAGGTGTTGGCAGCATCCAGATCCTTGTGTGATAAATATATCAGGTAGTAAATGACCCCATACAGGAGCCAGCCGGAAATCTGTAGAACCCAGAACAGGGATATTTTGCCAGGATTATTTGGAGTGATCATGATTGTCTGTCTGCGTGTATTCGATTAGTCCATTCATTGCGTGATCCACAATTTCGACGATTACACTGTTTCCTACCAGCACTATTTTGAATCAATTTCAACTCCTGTGTCCCTTTGAGGACATCATTACTTTCAGAGGCCAATCTAATTCAACAAAAGCTTGGAGAATTTTGAATTAGCCCAGCGGTGCATAAATCCGGCAAACGGTTAGGAAAAAAGGGCTATTAGTTGTTTCAGGTTTGCCCAAAAAGGGATGGTATGGAGTTCAGCATTACTCCAGGGGTTTATCAGACCCACCAGCGCAATAACAATCGCCATTACAACCAGCATGAAGAAGATGGGTTTCTGGGGCTGTTGTCTGATGATAGAACCAAAATCAAACAGGTAGAAATATGCCAGCGGCAGGAGTGGGAGGAACCAACGAATACTGTAGCTCCAGCCACCATAGTTTGAGCTAAAGAAGAAATAGTACAACATGACGATAACACTGCCGGTAAAAATAACCAGGGTTTCATTGCGCAAAGCGTGTCCCGGTCTGAATGCTTTTATCATGGATATAGGCAGTAATAGTAGCAAGGGGTTATACCAGAGGAAACCTTTGGATCCTATCAGGCTCAAAAAGGCATATTGAATAGTGAATCCCAGTGGGTTGGCTTGTACACCAGATAGTGCACTGGCATTTGACCAGGTTGAGCCTTCAAATTCAAAAAACTCAGGTATAATTTGCAGGGGTAGGAAGGTGCCTCCCACAGCGTAATTAATGCTGAAGTGGGGAATCAGGGCCAGCGTCGCTGCGCCTGCAAAAAATAGTATCTGTTTGTTAAACACCCAGCGTTTGAAAACCAGTAGGCCAAAACCCACTAGAAAAATACCCATGGGTATGTCCATGGCTGTAGCCACCCCAAAAAATAACCCACTCAAGAGTTGGGTTTTTCCAGATTCATCAGTTTTTGATTGTAAATAAAACATGAGTGCAATCATCAGGCTTGATGCTGCCAGACTATGATTGCTAAACGTGGCTGACCATGAAAATGTGATGGATGCAAAAGCAAAAATGAGAGTGACAATAAAGTGGTATGTTGGTTCAAGAGGCGTGTATTTCAAGGCACCTTTAAAAGCCAGCACACTTAAAACCCAGAATAGTTTAACCGTCAACAGGATAATCAAGTAATAAGCTAGGTTCCACCCGTAATCCAATTTCAACCCGAATTGATGCAAAGGCCAATATACGATAGCCCCCAGTAGCGAGGGTGTTGATGGCTTATCAGAATAGAAATGACCATCGATATAAACTTTATCACCAGTTGACGAGAACGGACTGGAATCGATGATCAGACTATGGCTCTCCACCAGAGACTGGGTCAAGGCCATGCGGCTGGCTTCATTCCAGCCGTTGATGCGTGGATTGACTGTGACCAGGCTTACCAGAATGAGAATTAGTACCAAATGCCGAGAGATAGGTCTTCACCTCCACCAAAGATTCTCTAATTAATGCTACTCAACCTATAACCCGACATACTCAATCCCTAGATTTTTTCAACGATACACTCACTTGCTATCACCTACATCAGGAGCGTTTTGTTAATCTGACTCTGAAGGATGCACAGGGCGTGGAAATTTACAGGCTTGTAAATGAGTCTCTGGCCGATGTGGCTATCTGATACAATTTATTGTTCCTGAAACTGACACAATTCTAGCCGGGGGCATCTATTTTTGTAGATTGTCAACCGATGAGTTTATCACTATTCAGAAAATGGTCTACATCAAGTAATTAGCGCTATAAAAGCTCGGGGGAGCAATGACTCAATTGGAGAAACTCTTTAAATATTTTTTATGGTTAGCCGGAGCTGTAGTGGCGTTGTTGCTCTGTTTTTCATTATGGTATGTTATCAAGTTCTACCCCAGAGCTGCTGACCCGTTTGAAGTGAATAGTCCTACATTGGAGAAAAAGCTCTTGATTGCAACTCAATCAAGCGAATTCAAGGATAGGCTGGTGGGCTCCCTTGTAGCAGAATATGCACATCAGAATGTCTATATCAAGGTCATTGATGTATCCCAGATTGGACAGACCACCGCAGTGAAGTGGTGGGGAATTGTCATCATCAATTCATCGCTTATGGATAAAATCAATGCGCATGTTCAAACCTCCCTAAATAGCCTCAAAAGAGCTGAAAATATCGTGGTGGTGACCACTTCAGGTGGAGGTGATTTTGTTCCTACGGGTTTGAAAGTTGATGGGATCACCACTGCTTCAAAATTATCTGCTGTGGATGACATTTTACGCCAGATTCGAAATTTGCTCCGGGAGTAGGCGTTGGATTTTATCTTTTGATGCCATCCCAAACTGGCTAGACTGCCCGGCATGAATCTAATTCTGCTAAATGATAATGATTTTATCGCCGAATACCGGGTCCGCCTCACTGGACGCAGGTTGGAGCATATCCGCACTGTTCTGCGCGCCGATGTAGACACACAGCTCCGTGTCGGATTGCTCAACGGCAAGCTTGGCAACGGATTGGTCGAGCAAATTGACTCCGAATTTATTGAGTTGACCGTGTCACTAACGGAGGCACCTCCAGAAAAACTTCCTGTGACCCTGCTGCTGGCTCTACCCCGCCCCAAAGCACTAAAACGGGTATTGCAAAGCGTTACATCATTGGGTGTAAAGCAGATTTACCTGATCAACAGTTACCGGGTGGAAAAAAGCTTCTGGGCCAGCCCCACCCTGAAACCTGAAAATCTGCATGAACAGCTCCTGTTGGGGCTGGAGCAGGCCAGAGATACAATCCTGCCCGAAGTCCATATCAGAAAGCTGTTTAAACCTTTTGTAGAAGATGAATTGCCGGGAATTTGTGAGGGGAGCAAAGCCCTGGTTGCCCACCCTTCCAGCAAACTGAATTCAGAACTAGAACCCAACCATCCTACCACGCTTGCCATCGGTCCAGAGGGGGGATTTATCCCCTATGAGATTGAAAAATTGGAGGCGTCAGGTTTTACAACTTTTAGCCTGGGTGAACGGATTCTCAGAGTGGAAACTGCAGTCTCAGTGTTACTCTCCCAATTCTTGCCACTATAAGCCTCACTAGTATCCTGGGTGATTAATGGGCTCAGTTCGTAACCATTGAATCATTTTGATTATTTTTGGCTTGAGCAGAGAGAATTTGAAGCCGGATTAACTTTAATAAATGATAGCTGACCTCTTCATTGAGGGTCTCAAACACGGGACGCAGGGCTAGCATACCATGGTCATTAAAAGCTTTCCGAACATTCACCAATATTTGGGGTGGCAAACTCAAAATTTCATCAAACTCGTCACCGAAACGCAGTACATGACCCTCAGAACTGAAGTTGTACAAATGGTTTAAGAGGGTGTTCACCTTGATTTTGAACTCATTGGTGAGATCCTCAAAGGAAGCCCCATCATTGTATTTTTCGCTCACGACCTGATGCCGTGGTTTCCCAATGCGTTTAGGGGGCTTGACAGAATTGTCATCTATGAGATGTTTAGGCTTCTCATCCACTCCGTTTTTCTCTGCATATTCAGTGATCAGCTGTATAAATGGGGGACCATATTTTGCACACCGCACAGAACCAACGCCGTATAAATCTAACAAGCCACCTTCAGCTTGGGGAAAATGAATGGACATTTCAATTAATGTTTTGTCCGGGAAAATCACATAGGGCGGGACATTTAAATCATCTGCCATGCTTTTACGCAGTTCTCGCAGGCTTTCGAAAAGTGTCGAATCATAATTCTGCTCAACTTTTGCCCGGGTTGACTTCTTCTGTGGTGCAGCCATTTTTGCAGACACGGTTTGTTCACCCCTCAATACATCCCAGGCTTTGGCGGATAATTTCAGGCTACCATGGGTCATATCCTGAATTAGTAGCCCCTGTTGCAGAAGTTGTCTGGATAGATAAAACCACTCCTGCTTCGATAAATCCATTCCAATACCATAGGTGGAAAGCTTGTCATGGGCGAATTTCAGGACCTTCTTGGATTTTGAACCACGCAAAATATCAATGATATGTCCCGCGCCAAAAATCTCTGAGGAGTGTTTAACACAGGATAGAAATTGCTGGGTGGGAATGGTTACATCAATTGCCGCAACGTGTTCGGTCAAACAATTGTCGCACATCCCGCAATTTTCTTCCTGGGCATCCTCGCCAAAATATTTGAGGAGGGGAACACGTCTGCAGACATCTTGCTCAACAAAACCAACCAGGGCATTTAGTTGGGCTGTGGCAACGACTTGCTCCTGCTCATGCTTCTGCCGAATGAAGTAGTTGATTCTTTGAATATCACCATAACTAAACAGAAACAAACAATCCGCCCGCAACCCGTCACGACCGGCGCGACCGATCTGTTGGTAATAACTCTCAATATTGTTGGGTAAATCAAAATGCAATATGAAGCGGACATTGGGTTTATTGATTCCCATTCCAAAGGCAATGGTGGCCACCATGATCTGGGTGTCATCACGGATGAAACTGGCCTGGTTCTGTTGACGTTCTTCAGTCGAAAGCCCGGCATGATAGGGTTTTACCGAATACCCCTCCTCCTTAAGGAAGGTGCTCAATTCATCGACTTGTTTACGTGATAAACAATAGATGATTCCAGACTGTCGGGGAAATTTATCCAGGAACTGCAGCGTTTGTTCAGCGGCCTGACTTTTCTGCTTGATTTCCAGATAGAGATTTTCCCGGTTAAAACTTGCTACAAAACTGGCTGAAGCCTCAAACTGTAGAGATGATCGAATATCCTGTTGTACCCGTTCTGTCGCCGTTGCGGTTAGGGCCAGGCACACAGATTGCGGGAACCGATTCCGTAGTGCAACGAGCTGACGATATTCAGGACGAAAATCATGTCCCCACTCGCTGATACAATGGGCTTCATCAATTGTAAAGCAGGCAACATTTTGACTGGCCAGGAGGGAGAGTGTCTTCTCCATTAGCAAGGTTTCCGGAGCCAGATAGAGGAGGCGAACTTTATTTTGACGTATGCGTCGAACATTTTTTTGGTAAGCATCTGTGGAAAGCGAGCTGTTCAACATGACAGCTTCCACCCCCAGCACTTCAAGCTGTCTAACCTGATCTTCCATTAAGGATATGAGGGGTGAAACGACAATTGTGAGTCCATCAAACAGCAGTGCCGGAATCTGGTAACAAATTGATTTTCCACCACCTGTGGGCATAATGACCAGCGTGTCTTTGCGTTCCAGGACATTCTCAATAATCTCCCTTTGTAGGGGACGGAAGTCGTCGTACCCGAAAATATCCTTGAGGATAAGCTTTGCCTTTTGAATCATGTTAATCGCTGCATCTCAGAATATGTTGAACCTTACATTCGTAACGGTTGGTTCTAAATGTCATGCTTGTTTTGATCCTGTTGTTATGGGTTGGCAAGAAATTATCTCTGGAGATGTCATATTCACAGGATAAAAATAAAGGGAATACAATATTTGATACCTCTGGGCGAAAGAGATAACCACTTATAGATAATGTCGTTGGGAAATGAATCTCTCTGTTATCATCCCCCAACGAAGAACAAAAGGGATGGTAGATCGATGCAATCTGTACATGCTAAATTTGTTAAAATTTCTATTCTAGTGCTAATGGGGTCAATCCTGTTTAGCTGTGGTGGTCTTAAAAATGGAAAAGATATAGTCTTTAGACAAATTGACCGCGGACAGGAGTTACGCGAAGCTTTCGTGGCTTACCAGGAACAGAATTATGAGCTGGCGGCTAAACACTATGCCAGTGTTCTGACACATAATCAGGATGATGCCGTTGTAGCCTATAACCTGGCTTGTTGTTATGCGCTGCAAGGTGATGCTGAAAATGCGGCCCGCTTTGTGACCCATGCCTTTGCCAATGGATTTAGAAATCTGGAGATATTTAAAAAAGATACAGATTTTGACCCGGTTCGGGATGATCCGAAGTTCAAGGGGGTTGAGCAAGAGATATTCAACAATTTTAAATCAATCGGATCCTTAAAATATGTAAAAGCTACATCATATTTACCCTATCGAATTCGCTACCCACATGACTATGAAAAATCAGAGAGCTATCCGCTGCTCATTGGATTGCATGGCAACGGAGGTAATGCCGATGGTTTTGTCAGTCTCTATGATCAACTTGATGATCCACAGATTATATATGCAACACCAGAGGGACAATATCCACTTTCCATGAATATAGGACCGCAATGGCATACCCGAACCTGGGCCATTCCACGAGTTGACAAGAAGGGGTGGAAATCAGCCGATACCCTGGTTGCTGAACATGTCTTGAATACAATAGCCGATATTAAGGCGACACATAAAATTTCAGATGTATATCTCATGGGTTTTTCCCAGGGAGCCGTTTATGCCTATACCATTGGCATGCAGAATTCTGATGAAATTGAAGGTGTAATTGGTTTTAGTGGGTATCTCATGGAAGTTGATGGTAAACATTCCATTCTGAGCAAATCAGATCTGGATCAAGGGAAAGAGCTGCGCCTGTACATTGCCCATGGCATTGATGATGCTGCAATCACCGTGGAAGAAGCCAGAAAACTTAAGGCTTCATTCGAAGCCTTGGGTTTTGATTTGACCTATGAGGAGTTCGAGGGTCGGCATGGGGTTAAGGCCGATATTTTCAACAAGGCAGTAACCTGGATGCAGTTATAAAAATTACGGGGTTCATTCTAGTCGAATGGATAAAGGAAGCCACCCTCAGGGGTGGCTTCTTTGTTTATGCAATATGTAGCCTACGGTATAGTCAGGATTAAAAAGCACCCCATTTTTGTTTTCCCGGGATGTAATACGAGGGACAGATAAACCTGAATATTTTCGCAATTTTATGCGCCCGTTCAGCCTTTTCTTCGCTCTCATCGATCATTTTTTGCAGGTCATCACCAAAGGTTTCATCGAAGTAGGAAACGGCGGCTTTCTCTCGATCAGCTTCGGTATTAAACTGGTCTCGGATAAGACCCAATTCACCTGCATCAAGCCAGAACCCACCACAATTTCCACATTCATCAACTTCAACATCTCTTTTAACACTCATGAAATGTTTCATCATTAAGACGTTATCGCATTTAGGGCAGGCCCGTCTTTGTTTCAGATCTACCTTAGCGTCCGGATTCCGCGGTATGTGCAATAACTTTTCACCGATGGCTTCATGCTTTTCGTCAACCTGTTTCAACTCATAGTTGTCAAACCATAAGCCCCCACAGCCATTTTGACAGACATCTACGGTGATATTCCCAACTTTCATGGCTTCCAATTGATTGGAACATGCTGGACACTTCATTTACAATTTCCCTTCATCAATTCTCTTAAAAACGCTGCCCAGATTGAATTTATAAATCCCCAATTCAATAATAGCAGCGACAGTTTGTTTGTAGCTCAAAATTGTTTTCTGGAATCTAGACTCTCAATCAATTCAGGCAAGGGATATGACTGGTCCAGAACGGGCAAAAATTGGATGTAAAGCAAAACAGCCACCAGAAGGTGACTGCTTATATTCTATGTTTGATAGCGGTAGCTGGTTATGGATTAATCCAGCAGTGTCCGCATCACATACTGTAAGATTCCACCATGAATGTAATATTCCAGCTCGTTGGGGGTATCAATCCTGGTCACTGCAGTAAAGGAGAAGCTACTGCCATCAGGCCGCTGACACTTCACTTCTAATTCGGTGCCTGGTTGCAAGCCTTTAGCTATCCCGGCGATGGAAATAGATTCTTCGCCAGTCAGGCCCAAGCTCTCACGGCCCTCTCCAGCTTTGAATTGGAGAGGCAGTACACCCATTCCAATCAGGTTACTGCGGTGGATCCTTTCAAAACTTTCAGCGATGACCGCTTTGACCCCCAGTAGATAAGTGCCCTTGGCGGCCCAATCACGACTTGATCCAGTTCCATATTCTTTCCCGGCAATCACAACCAGGGGAGTACCTTCTGCTTTGTAGGCCATGGCACCATCAAAAATGGTGGTTACTTCACCTTCCGGTAGCTTTTTGGTAAAGCCACCCTCGGTTCCTGGAGCCAGCAGATTGCGGAGCCGAATATTGGCAAAGGTCCCACGCATCATGACTTCATGGTTTCCGCGACGACTTCCATAAGAGTTGAAATCTTTTTGTTCAGTGCCCTTGGAAATAAGATACTTTCCAGCTGGGGTTTCAGCTTTGAATGCTCCAGCAGGGGAGATGTGATCAGTGGTTACTGAGTCACCTAAAAGGGCTAGAACCCGTGCGTCCTTGATATTATTTAGATCGTCAGGAGTGGCTGTCATCGCTTCAAAAAATGAGGGTTTGCGGATATAGGTTGAGTCTGCATCCCAGTCAAAGGTGTTGCCTTCAGGAACCTGGAGTTGTTGCCAGGCATCATCACCACTAAACACATCAGCGTATTTGGATTTGAATTGTTCAGGTTTAACTGCATTGGCCACTGTTGCTTCAATTTCAGCTGAACTGGGCCAGATATCTTTCAGAAAGACATCATTCCCGTTTTTGTCCTGACCAAGCGCTTCATTGTAGAGATCAATATCCATGGTTCCAGCCAGTGCGTAGGCCACAACCAGAGGTGGAGAAGCCAGATAGTTGGCTTTAACATGGGGGTTTACGCGACCTTCAAAATTTCGGTTACCTGAAAGCACAGAGGTTACCACCAGATCACCTGCTTCTACTGCACCAGCAACGGCTGGTGGCAATGGTCCGCTGTTGCCAATACAGGTTGTGCAGCCATAGCCTACCAGGTTGAATTTCAATTGGTCCAAGTAAGGAGTAAGGCCGGCAGCCTCAAGATAATCAGTAACAACTTTGGATCCAGGTGCGAGACTTGGTTTCACCCAGGGTTTGATATCCAGGCCAAGCTCCACAGCCTTCTTGGCTACGAGACCGGCGCCAACCAGGACACTGGGGTTTGAGGTGTTGGTACAGGAGGTAATGGCGGCAATAACTACATCACCATTCTTTAATTCATATTCGGCGCCTTCAACAGGGGCAGAGTCAAGGGCATCACCTCTCAGCACACCGAGGTCTTTTTCCCAGATTTTTTTGGACTGGCTGAGTTCGATGCGATCCTGGGGACGTTTTGGACCAGAAATGGAGGGTACTACTGTGCTCATATCCAGTGCAAGGTCAGCGCTGTATACAGCTGTGTCAACACCGGCTTCATAATACATGCCCTGGGCCTTGGTATAGGCTTCAACCAATGCGACTTGAGCTTCATCTCTACCGCTGAAACGAAGATATTTGAGTGTGGCGGCATTCACGGGGAAATAACCCATGGTAGCACCGTATTCAGGAGCCATGTTGGCAATGGTGGCCTGGTCTTCAAGACTGAGATGGGCGATACCTTCGCCATAAAATTCAACAAATTTGCCGACAACACCCTGCTCGCGAAGCATCTGGACAACAGTGAGCACAAGGTCTGTAGCTGTGGTGCCTTCAGCCATTTTGCCTGTAAGTTTGAAACCGACTACCTGAGGGATTAACATGGATATCGGTTGTCCAAGCATAGCGGCTTCAGCCTCAATGCCTCCTACGCCCCAGCCCAGAACACCCAGACCATTAATCATGGTGGTGTGAGAATCGGTTCCAACCAAGGAATCAGGATATATCTGTGCACCTTCTTCAGTTTCTTTCTGAAAAACAACCTGGGCCAGATATTCAAGATTGACCTGGTGAATGATTCCTGTATCAGGTGGAACTACACGAAAATTTTCAAAGGCACCCTGTCCCCAACGTAGAAAACCGTAACGCTCACGGTTTCTTTCCATTTCAATAGAGGCATTGTCAAAGAATGCTGATGCGCTGCCAAACTTATCAACCTGGACCGAATGATCGATAACCAGGTCGGCTGGTTGTAGTGGATTAATTTTTTCCGGATTGCCGCCCAGGTCAGACATGGTGTCTCGCATCACCGCCAGGTCCACCACAGCTGGAACACCAGTAAAGTCCTGAAGTAATACACGACTGGGACGCAATTGGATTTCATGTGAGGGGGTTGCTGTGGCATCCCAATTCAATACAGCCAGTACATCATCACTGGTGACGGTGCTGTTGTCTTCAAAGCGGAGCATGTTTTCCAGGAGGACTTTGTGAGCAATCGGGAGCTTGCTTAATTTGGTGTCAGAATTAAGTTTTGGGAGAGCAAAATACTCATGATCTTGACCGTTAAGATGAAGGGTTGACCGAGTCTTGAAGCTATTCAGAGATTTTGGTTTGCTGGCCATGGGGGCTCCTGAAATTTATAGTACTGTTCAAAAAATATTGCGCAGTGATTCGTTAAAAATTCTCGTGCTACGTACCGCAGAAACTAAACTTTTGGCAGGCAAAATCAATTGCCATAAATAATTGCACAACGCAGTGACTACTTAAAGCACGTATATTTCTTGACATATATAGCGAAAACGCTATATTGTGATCACATTTGTCACAAAGCCGTTACAAAAGTTATGACTGAAGTAAGCCATATATCATTCTTCGAAGTCGCCTCAAAAGTTCTCAAAGCTTTGGGACATCCCGAACGTCTTCGAATAATTGAATACCTGCAAACTGGAGAACAAACCGTTGGAAATATCCAGCGGGAAATTGGGTTGTCACAGCCCATCACCTCACAGCACCTGAGATATATGCAACGTAGAAATATCCTTACCTATCGCCGGGAAGGGACAAAATACTATTACTTTTTAGCCAGTGACTTTATCAGAAAACTTTTGGATTGCATGCGTTCTTGCAGACTGAGTCTTGAATCAGGGGAGACGCAGCTTTTGGATATTTTTCCAGAGACAAAAAGGAGTGAGTGAAATGACAGATTATACTGCTGATCAAGTTTTGGATTGCAAGGGCTTGAACTGCCCCCTGCCAGTTATTAAAACAAAAAAGGCAATTGACGCAATGGATAGTGGACAGATTCTGAAAATGGTGGCCACTGATCCCGGTTCCAAAAATGACATCACAGCCTGGACCGCCCGTACAGGACATGAGCTTTTATCAGGCGGCGAAACGGATGAAGGTTATGTTTACTTCATTAAAAAGAAATAAAACTGGGAAAGGATTTATAGATGAGTGATGCAAAACCAAAACGCTTAGCAATTATTGCTTCCCAGGGAACTCTGGATTGGGCCTATCCACCCTTTCTGTTGGCTTCTACAGCCGCAGCAATGGATATGGAAGTTTCAGTATTCTTTACCTTCTATGGGCTGACACTGCTCAACAAAGACATAAAAGCCAATGTTGCTCCACAGACAAATCCTGCCATGCCCATGAAAATGCCCTTTGGACCACAGGGCTTTCAAAATATTCAATGGCCAATCCCCAACATTCTAGCCAATAATATTCCTGGCTATGAAACCATGGCCACCTCATTTATGAAGAAGACCTTTGCCAACAAGGGTGTGGCTAGTGTGGAGGAATTGCGGGAGATTTGTGTGGATCTGGGAGTGCGCCTAATCGGCTGCCAGATGACCATGGATGTATTTGGATTTGAAACCGAGGACTTTATTGATGGTATCGAACTCGGTGGTGCTGCCACTTTTCTTGAATTTGCAGCTGATTCGGATATTTCGCTGTTTATTTAGCATGCGTCTGTCCAGAAGAAAACTCGCCGCAGATGGATTTATTGAATTAAGTACTTGCGGAATGGGCATGCCCGTAATTCGCGCCAACCAGAAACTCAGAGGGATGGAGATCGGTGCAATTCTGGAAATATCCAGCGCTCATCCCTGAAGCGAATCTGATATTAAGGCCTGGTGCAGAGCCTCTGGACACAAACTATTAGATATAAGTGAAACAGGACAGAGCAAACACTTCTTTGTCCAACGATCAAAATGAGAACGAGGAGATAAAATGTTAACCCCTTATTCAGCCAATGAGCTTTTTGAATGGCTTCTGGCAGAGGATGATTTCCTGTTGCTGGATGTGAGAAATGAAGCAGATTTCGGTCGCTTCAAAGTGGAGGGACCCCATGAAATTGACACCTCGAACATCCCCTACTTTGATTTCATGGAGGAAGAAGAAGCTTCAGTAGCCAAGGTACCACGCACAAAAAAAGTGCGGGTGGTCTGCGCCAAGGAAGGCTCTGCCATGTACGTGGGCGAAATTCTTGAAGCCAACGGTTTTGAGGATGTTGGCTATTTGAAGGAAGGTATTGTTGCCTGGGGAAACATGCTGTCTCCACGCAAAGTTGATGCTGGCAGTGACGGACACGAGCTATGGCAATTCACACGCCCCGGTAAAGGGTCCTTGAGCTGGGGTTTAATTTCAGAAGGTGAACTAACCATTTTTGACCCCTCCAGAAATCTTGACTTTTATCAATCCTTTGCCAAAGCACACAGCTGCAAAATTACCCAGACTTTTGAAACTCACCTCCAGGCCGATTACATCAGCGGTAGTCGCTTTTTAGCCGAAGCTGTGGGCTCAAAGGTTTTCGCTAATTCCGGTGACTTTATGGGTGCCAGCTTTGATTATACCCCAGTCAAGGATGGCGAAATTTTACCTTCATCATCCAATGGTCCACAGATAGAGGTCATTCATACTCCCGGACACACTCCTGGCAGTACCTGTTATCAGATTGGTGGTAAATACCTGATTTCAGGAGATACTGTCTTTCTGGTTTCACTGGGTCGACCTGATCTGGGTGGCAAAGCTGTGGAATGGGCCGGTATGCTATTCGATACCATGACGCTAAAAATCAAGACCATGCCAGCTGATCTCAAGATTCTGCCTGGACACTATATCGAATGGTCAGAAGCCAAAGAGGACTTTCTATTCACGGATGCTTTAGGTGAGGTCATTTCAGCAAATGCTTCGATATATGATATCGATACAGTAGAGTCCTTTACAGAGTTCATAAAATCCAATATTCGCAAGCAGCCCGATGTCTACGCTGAAATTCGCAAGGTGAATGCGGGTTGGCTTAACCCAGAAGATGATGAACAGTCCACAATGGATCTGGGCAAAAATGAATGTGCAGCCTCTGCGTATGCTGCCCAGCAAGCTTCCTGATCCTATAATGAAATTTTTGAACCCAAATTCATAAAGGGGGAGACCTGACCATGAATTATGGCTTTGTCATAGACAATCGCAAATGTATAGGCTGTCATGCCTGCACAGTGGCGTGCAAGTCTGAACATGATGTTGCAATCGGTGTTAATCGCACACATGTGAAGTATATCGAGAAAGGTGTTTTCCCAGATGCCTCCAGATCCTTTTCAGTGCACCGCTGTAACCATTGTGAAGATGCGCCCTGTACGGAAATTTGTCCGACATCTGCCCTGCATACGCGTATGGATGGAATCGTAGATTTTGACAATGCACGCTGCATCGGATGTAAATCCTGCATGCAGGCCTGTCCCTATGATGCCCTTTATATTGATCCCAATACCAGTACAGCTGCAAAATGTAATTACTGCGCCCATCGGATTGATGGCGGATACGAACCAGCCTGTGTTGTGATCTGCCCAACGGAAGCTATCGTTTCTGGGGATATGGATGATCCACATTCTAAAATTGCCTCCTTTGTGGCCATGGAACATGTGGTGACGCGCAAACCGGAAAAGGGAACTACCCCAAATCTATTCTATATAGATGGCGATTCTGATATGCTGACACCCGGCAACGCTGAACGTCGGGATAATTATTTGTGGAGCGAGCAGTCTTCTGGTGTGGGCCACCATGCTCCGGCAGCCGCGACCCTGGAAAAAACAGATAGTCAGGCCGATTTATTGGTTCAAATGGCCATTGAATCCCACGCTAAAAATGGGACGCAACCCGATCAACGAGCCATCGATAAGGTTCTTGAGGAGATCAAAACTCAGGAGCAGGATGCCACGAGACGCGTCTATGATTCACCAGCCAAAGGTGTACTCTGGGGCTGGGAAGTACCCGCCTATATCTGGACCAAATCGGTAGCTACAGGTCTTATGTTGATGCTAACCCTGGCCTCCTGGTTTGGTGCAGCACCCAATGCAACTTTGGAAATGACCGCCATCATCACCGCAGTGGTCTTCATGGTGTTTACCGGCGGGCTGTTGATCAAGGACCTGGATCGTCCGGATCGCTTTCTTTACGTGCTCCTACGACCGAACTGGTCATCATGGTTGGTCAAAGGCGGATATCTTATCTCTGTCTTTGGGGGTATTATCACCCTGCTACTGGCTGATATCTACTTTGATTTTGGCTTCCGACAACTGCTGATCAATATCACCGCACCCATTGCAGTGTTAACCGCAATTTACACGGCATTTCTACTGGCTCAGGCCAAAGGACGTGATCTGTGGGGAAGTCATCTGGCACCTATTCACATGTTGGTACATGCATTTATTGCAGGTGCAGCTGCCTGGATGTTCATATCAGGTGGAGCTTCGGCTTTCACTCTCATGGTGCTTAAGATCGCTGTCTTTGTGAATCTGGCCCTCATCGGACTGGAATTTGTCACACCCCATGCTACATCTGATACTGAAAGCGCACACAAATTGATGGTCTCAGGCTACTATTCTCGTCACTTTTTCCTGGGAATAATCATGGGAAATTTGGTACCGCTGATCATGCTGTTCTCGCTAGATGCTCCGCTGATGTCACTCATCGCTGCCGGCCTGGCGGCGGTCGGTATATATCTGACTGAGTTCGTGCGAGTACGTGTACCACAGTTGATACCATTGAGCTAGTTGGAATTGAATAGTGAAAAAATTGTTCTCTAAAAAGAACCTGGGGAAATAATTATGAAACGATCATGGATAGAAAAATTAGCAGAGGGTGTGGGCGTTATTCCCAAAATCTCCCATCATGAAGATGCCTCAGAAACCTATGCGCTTGAGGGACCCCGACCACTCTATAAATATCCACAGCCAGATCAGTGGAACGACTTTGTAGAGTTGGATGCACAATCCTGGCCGGTGAAAAAGGAACGGCATTACAGCATTGTTCCCACGACGTGTTTTAATTGTGAATCTGCCTGCGGGTTATTGGCCTATATCGACAAAGATGACAATAAAATTCGAAAATTTGAAGGCAACCCCCATCATCCCGGTTCCCGTGGACGCAATTGCGCCAAGGGTCCCGCTACCATCAATCAGGTCACAGACACAGAACGCATTCTGTATCCACTAAAGCGCGTTGGTGAACGTGGCGCTGGTGACTGGGAGCAAATCAGTTGGGATCAAGCCCTGGATGAAATTGGTGAAAAAATCCAGAAATCACTCAAGGCTGATCGACGAGACAAAGTGGTTTATCATGTGGGGCGACCCGGTCATGAAGGCTATATGGAACGTGTGCTCAAGGCCTGGGGTGTGGATGGTCACAATTCGCATACGAATATCTGTTCTGCCGGAGCTCGAGCCGGTTATGCCATGTGGCACAAGTACGATAGACCCTCACCTGATCATACCAATGCCAAGGTAATCCTGTTGGCCAGTTCTCACCTTGAGACCGGTCACTATTTCAACCCCCACGCTCAGCGAATCATGGAAGGCAAGATGAAGGGCGCTAAACTCATCGTTATGGATCCTCGTTTGTCCAATACTGCCTCTCATGCGGATTACTGGATGCCTACCTATCCTGGATCAGAAGCCGCTGTTTTCCTGGCTATGGCCAAAATCATTCTGGAAGAGGGCCTTTACGATAGAGAGTACATAGAAACCTGGGTTAACTGGGATGAATTCCTGAAAGCAGTACACCCGGAATTGGATGTAACTTTCGAGAACTTTATTGCCAAAACCATAGAGGCCTACACCGAGTTCACACCTGAGTATGCTGCCCAGGAGGCTGGTATAGAAGCATCACAAATCATTGAGGTGGCGCATGTGGTGGCAGATGCTAGATCACAACTGTCTACCCATGTCTGGCGCGGTGCCTCCATTGGAAACCTGGGAGGTTGGCAGGTCTCACGTACGCTGCATTTTCTGAATGTCCTAACTGGATCTGTGGGAACACCCGGTGGAACTTCTCCTAGCGCCTGGAACAAATTTCATCCAGAATTTTTTGATGTACCTCCCGGTCCACCTGTCTGGAATGAATTGCACTTCCCTCCAGAATACACACTGAATCATTTTGAAATGAGCCAGTGTCTGCCCCATCTGATTAAAGATGGCCGTGGTACCATGGATGTGTATTTCACCAGAGTATTCAACCCCGTCTGGACCTATCCCGATGGTTTTTCCTGGATCGAAATGCTCAGTGATCCTGAAAAGGTTGGCTGCCATATCGCACTGACACCCACCTGGAATGAAACGGCCTTCTTCGCTGATTATGTACTGCCCATGGGTCATGGACCGGAACGGCATGATATCAATTCATATGAAACCCATTCGGGAATGTGGATTGCATTCCGTCAACCCGTTCTGCGAGAAAAGGCCAGGCGCGATGGCAAGGAAGTAGAATTCACCTATGAAGTGAATCCTGGAGAAGTATGGGAAGAGGATGAGTTCTGGATTGAATTGTCGTGGCGTATTGACAAGGATGACGACCTGGGCATCAGAAAGCACTTTATCAGTCCCTATCGTGAAGGACAGAAAATCACAATCGATGAGTACTACCAATATATATTTGAACATACTGAGGGTCTCAATGAAGCAGCTGAGAAAGAGGGGCTTACAGCCCTGGGCTATATGCGTAAATATGGTGCATTCAATGTGGTTCCCAGTTTGTATTCGAAAAACAAGACCGAGATGTCCTCTGAAGCGCAAGTGGGAACAACCACAAGTGAGCATGGTAATGTCCTGAAAGATGGTACCATCGTGGGTGTTGAAGATGGGGGTGTCAAATACGATGGTTTCCCCACACCTTCCAAGAAGCAGGAGTTTTACTCACAGACCACGGCTGATTTTGGATATCCTGACCAGGCTATCCCCGGATATATTAAGTCACACGTCCATCGCGATCATATGGACGAGTCCAAACATGAATGTGTCTTGTTACCTAATTTCAGGTTACCAACACATATTCACTCACGCTCTGCCAATGCCAAATGGCTCACGGAAATTGCCCACCGAAACCCCATATGGATCAATACCATCGATGCAGATAAGCTGGGTGTGAAGACGGGTGAGCTACTGAAAATTGAAACTGAAATTGGCTGGTTTGTTGATAAGGTCTGGGTCACTGAGGCTATCAAACCCAGTGTGGTTGCCTGTTCACACCATATTGGTCGCTGGCGTCGGAAACAGGATCAGGGTAATAAATTCATGACCAACACCGTGAAGATCAACAATGAGGGTGATGGCAAGTGGCGTATGGAAACCGTTACTGGTGTTGAGCCCTGGAAAACCAGTGATCCTGACACCCAGAGGGTGTGGTGGCGCGATGGTGGTGTCCATCAGAATATCACCCATGCAGTTCAGCCGGATCCCGTTTCTGGTGCCCATTGCTGGTTGCAGAAAGTAGCTATTTCAAAACCATCCGCTGGTGAGAAGTACGGGGACGTCTTTGTCGATACCGAGAAATCATTCGCCCATTTTAAAAAATGGAATGGCTGGGCCAAGGAACGTGAGACACATCCTGATGGCCTGCGAAGACCACTTTGGATGGGTCGACCCCTGGCACCAAGCAAAGAACTCTTTTATCTGAAAAAAAATAAATCCTGACCAACCAGCCCTCATGTTGCACTTGAGTTGTACCATGAGGGTTTGTTTTAGCTATATTTCAATTCCCCTGAAAAAATTCAGGGAAATAGGGGTGCACGTTGAATTCATATATTGATGTTTTATTTTGGATGCGCCAGAAGAAGTGGCTGCTCATCGCCCTCTTTTATGGTATGGCCATGCACCACATTGTAACCCCTCCTCCAGATTTAAATCAAGCTGCCTTTGATGCGCTGGTCATCATCTCAATGGCGCTCATCCTCATCATAACCGAACCGCTTCCCTTACCGGCTATCGCCATGTTTATGCTCTTTATGCAGGTGGTCCTGGGGATAGATACGGCCAATAACGTAGCCTCCTCCTTTATGAACGATGCTGTGTTTTTTATCATGGGATCCCTCATGCTGGCGGTGGCAATTGTGAGTCAGGGTCTGGATAAACGACTGGCGTTGGCAATAATCAGAGTTACTGGACATAAAACCTGGCGGATTATTGCGGGCTTTACTGCCATCTCGGCGCTTCTGTCATCATTCATCGGTGAACATACGGTGGCGGCCATGATGATGCCCGTTGGCTTGACCCTTGTTCGCTACGCCCACAAGGATCCTCGGAAGGTTGCCGGGTTAACAGCAGCGCTGCTTTTTTCCATAGCCTATGGCGCAACTATTGGTTCAATTGGAACTCCCTCAGGTGGTGGGCGGAACGTCATCATGATGAATTACTGGGCTGAATTCGGTGCTGGATCAGTCTCTTATTTAGAGTGGATGAAATACGTTTATCCCATGGTTCTGGTGCAGATTCCCATTACTGTCCTCATCCTGCTCTGGACATTTAAACCGGAACAAAGCAATTTAGATAGCGCAGTAAGAAAACTGGTAATTGAGGTCGCTCGAGCTGGAAAAGTAAAAGGGCGTGAATGGTTGGCGATCATCCTCTTTGTTTTGGTTTTTCTAGGGTGGGTATTTCTCAGTGAAAGCTTTGGTCTGGGTATAATTGCGCTACTGGGTGTTTTCCTATATTTGGCCTTTGGCCTGGTGGAGTGGAGCGAATTGAACCGCAAAACCAACTGGGGGGTCATCTTGCTATTTGGCTCAGCAATCTCCATTGGGATCCAGATGAATGAAACAGGTGCGGCCCAATGGATAGCCCAGGTGATCATCCATAATTTAGGCCAGGTGATTGATAATCCGGCAGTGTTACAGGGCAGTGTTTCCGTACTCCTGACAGGAATTATGTCAAACATTTTAAGCAGTTCAGCCACAGTTGCTGTAGTTGGTCCCATTGTGCTTGATCTGGGCGGAGATCAAATTCTTATTGGCTTCATGACCGCTATTGCATCGGCATTTGGCTATTTCACAGCTGTTGCTGCACCAGCCTGTACCATTATTTATTCCAGTGGGCTGGTAAAATCCAAAGACTTCTTACGAGCGGGTTGGAAAATGGGTGTATTATCTGTTGTAAGCCTGCTCGGTTTATCCTTATTATGGTGGCCATTGCTATGACGAAAAAACAAGAAAAAATCAACCCCCAAACCCTGAAATTCCTAACTGCTGTAAGCAGCGCAGAATATTCAAAACCCACACTTAAGTTGGGCTCATTGATTGCCTCTGTTTTTGATGCCAGTCTGGGGGTCGTCTATGTTGGTGAGCGGGCCAGTGAATTTCATGGCAGCTCTGTGAACATGACCCGTCAGAACCTGGATAACTGGAACATTATTCACCCTGGTCTGGAGGTTCTGGAGTGGGCACTCAAAGAGCTCAAAGCCTTGAACCCTGATGACGAGAGCCTGGCGAAGATCAAATTTAATGCGGATCATGTCTATGAAGAAGATGGCCGTGTACGAGTGTTCTTACCCGGTGAAGATGCCTGTCGAATTGAACTGATTCTCCGTGAAGGTGAATTAGTCAACCAGCTGCGTAAAGAAATTCAGCTTGAAAACTATGATCTGGCTATTATCGGTGGAAGTCAGGACAAACGTCATCTTGCACATTCTCTGATTCAATATTTGCCATCCTCTATTTTCGTCCTGCAGAAATTTAATCCCCGGAAGAAGTACAAGTTGCTCCTGCTCGTGGATGATTCCAAGGCTACCAAAAAATCCGTACAATGGGGTGCACTGATTGCTGAAAAACTGGGCTGGCCAGTGCGCACGTTAACTGTTTCGAAAACCAAGCGTTTTGGTGCGGGTTATCAGGGCGCTGCTGATATGGCCAAAGCATATTTTGAAGACAAGGGCATTGAAGTAGAACAATTTTTCCTCACAGGTGATCCCGTACGTACCTTCGTCGAATTCGCTGGAGACAATCATTTTGTCATTATGGGTGCCTCAACTTTAAATCCAGTAAAACAATTCTTGTTTGGAAGCAAACCGATAAAGACGCTGGAGCGGTCAAACGTTCCCATTTTAATCGTTCGATAAAGACCCTACCCCGTGCATATTTCAGCTGACATGCTTTTCTGGATTCAGCAGAAACGCTGGCTTCTGATATCTTTAGCACTTGGCGCTGTTTTCTACTTTCTCGTTCCTCGCCCTGCTGATTTAAGCCCTGAGGGCTATCACATTCTGATCATCATTCTGATGACCCTTATCCTCATTCTGAAAGAACCAATCCCCTTACCGGCTATCGCTCTTCAGTTGATATTCTGGCAGGTAATCATAGGCGGTAGCACGCCCAATGAGGTGGGCAGTTACTTCATGAATGATGCTGTGTTTTTTATCATGGGCTCCCTCATGTTGGCTGTGGCAATTGTCAGTCAGGGGCTGGATAAACGATTGGCCCTGGGTATTATCCGGTTAACGGGCAATAAAACCTGGCGGATTGTGGCTGGTTTTACTGCTATTTCAGCGGTTCTGTCGAGTTTTGTGGGGCCGCACATGGTGACAGCCATGATGTTACCGGTAGCGCTCACGCTGATTAAATTTGCAGATAAAAAGAAATCCAAGTCCGTCACCGCTTTGACTGCCGCCCTGTTATTCTCAATTGCCTATGGAGCTACAGTTGGCTCCATAGGTACACCATCGGGTGGTGGGCGTAATGTGATTATGTTGAACTATTGGGCTGAATTTGGATCAGGTTCCCTCGGTTACATCGACTGGATTAAAATGGTGTATCCCATGGTACTTGTAGAAATCCCCATAACCACATTTATCATACTCAAAACTTTTCCGCCGGAGATTCAGGTTATGGACACAGCCGTTCGTCGGCTTTCTGTGGAAGTGGCCCATGCAGGAAGAACATCCAGTAGGGAAATATTCTCCATCGTATTGTTTTTTGGTGTGCTTTATGGTTGGATCGTTCTCAGTGATAATGTGGGTCTGGGTGGTGTAGCACTCATGGGTGTTTTTCTATATCTTGCCTTCGGACTGGTTGCCTGGAAAGATCTCAGTCAGCAGGTGAATTGGGGCGTGATCCTGCTGTTTGGAGCAACCATATCAATCGGTGTTCAAATGAAGAATACCGGAGGCGCAGCCTGGGTTGCCGGGTTGAGTGTAGATTTTCTTCGAGATATAATTCCCAATATTGATATTCTCCGGGCCGTTGTTTCAGTCGCATTAAGCGGGGTGATGTCCAACCTCTTGAGCAGTTCAGCAACAGTGGCTGTCGTGGGTCCTGTCGTTTTAAATTTGGGAGGAGACCCCATTTTACTTGGGCTTGCATCAGTTATCGCATCAGCATTTGGCTATTTCACCGCGGTTGCTGCTCCGGCCTGCACAATTATCTATTCCAGTGGACTGGTCAGAGCCCCAGACTTTTTGCGAGCAGGGTGGAAGATGGCAATCATGTCAGTCGGCTCACTGTTGCTACTGGCCCTCTTCTGGTGGCCCCTGTTTCGTTAGCTCATTATCTCTGTATCTGACCCGTCTTGCAGGCTCTCGAAGATTGAGCACCAATCTACCCTTTCAGAATATGTATGACAGCTTCTACCACGTCTTCGCGAGCGACTGAAAAGAGCGCGGCGATCTCCTCAATATTGAACGAGAGATTGCTTCACTTCGTTCGTAAAGACACATATTGCTAAAAATCGAGTTTCGTATTTCACGCTTGAGTGAATTATCTTTCAAGCATGCAAAACTATGATGTGATCGTCCTGGGTGCGGGTATCAACGGGTGCGGTGTGGCCGAGAATCTGGCTCGAGCAGGTAAGCAGGTCCTTCTGCTTGATAAAGGGGGCGTTGGGCGCGGAACCTCCTCAAAATCTTCACGCCTTATCCATGGTGGACTTAGATATCTGGAGACTGGACAAATTCATCTTGTACATGAATCACTCCATGATCGACAGCGGCTGGTGCAACTCTACCCCGATCTGGTGGCCTATAAACGCTTTTTTCTCCCCATTTACAAGAGCAGTCCACGACCGGGATGGATGATCAGAATTGGGTTGTGGATGTATGATTTGATGTCAGGATCGCGTTCAGCAGGAAAATCCAGAACAGAAGATGTTGAACAATTTAAAGCACGCTTCTCAGCCTTCACCAGTGAAAATCTAAGATCAGTATTGTCCTATGTGGATGCAAAAACCCATGACCAGGAATTATGTCGGCGTGTGGCTGATGAATTTCAGCAATTAGGTGGAACCGTGATTGTCCATTGTGATGTGGAATCCGTTGTTTGGGATGAATCCGGTTTCCAGCTCAGCTCAAGTGCCGGAGAATTTTCAGCACCCATTTTGGTGAATGCCACAGGTCCCTGGCTGGACGAGGTCAATGAGAAATATGGACTCCCAGCTGTCTATGGCATCAGAAAAGTGAGTGGTATTCACCTGATCTTTGATGGTCTGGTTGTACCTGAACTCATGTTTATGCAAACCAGGGAGAAACGGATATTTTTCATTATCCCAGAACCGGAGAACAATCAAACACTCATCGGGACAACCGAGCGTGAAGAAGACTGTTTGATGGGAGATCTGCATGCTCAGGAAGCGGATATTCAATATCTTCTGGATCAGGTGAATGCTTACCTGAAACCTGATCACCAGTTTCACCGTAAAGATGTTCGGGATATCTACATTGGTGTTCGACCACTGGTGAGAAAAAAGGGTGACCTCTCTGATGTTAGTCGCGAGTACAAGCTTGATCTACATACCAAAGGAAAAACCCAGCTACTCCATATCTTTGGGGGTAAACTTACCACGTATAGGTCTCTGGCTGAGAAAGTGGTTAAAGTGTTAGGTGTTAGGTGTTAGGAGTTAGGAGGGTACAAGGTCAGCGCATAGGTAACACTTCTCTCTCAGCGCATGGGTAACACTTTTAACATTATAGGGTACCGAAAAGGAGGTCCCTATGCCATGGAAGGAGAGCAACACTGTGGATTTAAGACAACAGTTCATAACATTCGCCTTATCACGTGACCATACTATTACTGAACTCTGTAATTTATTCGAGATCAGTAGGAAAAC
>JAERTH010000032.1 GCA_016844955.1 Fidelibacterota bacterium
GATCACCTCTCAATATTTACAGGTGCACATTATGGCGTGAACGCTTTCAATCTTAGCTTTGGTGATGAGATAAATGATTTTCTGGGGCAAATAAATCATCAACCATTATGCGGATTTATTGGAGGGACTTTTAGATCAAAATTCGGAGCAGGGTACATCGAGTATAAACGGGCTTCACTAACAGAACCCTTGATGAACGGCTCCCATGATTTTGATGTAATGGTTCACCCCTATCAATCATCGATTGCGTTGGATTACAGATATAGTCTGAGTGCTGACCTCCAGCTTATTTTTGCCTACGAAAATAGTAGTGATACTGCCAATGCAACCATCTATCGGAGTAGTGGGAGTATTGGAAAACTATACGCGCTGGATCATTCAACTCAAACTATTAGCGTAGGACTCGAATATGGGAAAATTAGCCCTCAAATCAGGTCCAGAAGGCTTCAGGGTGAACTACGAGGGTATGTGTATGCCTCTCCCTTTGGGTCGCTTATCTCCCTGCTCAGTGGAGCGCGTTACAATTATCGATTACTGGTCGATCTCTCAATGGTAGATTTTCAGCTAGCGCTAAGGGACATTCAGATTGGTCCAGCGAATGTGTTACTGTCCAATGTTTGTTATTTTGGCAGCGGGAGTGTGGAAAGTCGCCACTACATTTATCAGCTGTTTAACCCGGTGACTGATCTAAGTGTGTCAGCGATGACCCTGAATCGATTCATAATCAATGATCTAAACGTTAGCATTGAAGCGTCTATCTCGGGGCAGGCACAACTTTCATTTGGAATAGGACAAATCATTCCGCTTTATGTGGATTATAAACTTTATCCACCCGAAGATATTGAACAAATAAAGGGATCAACCTATCCACGATTGAATCTCGCTCTGATGTATAATTTCAAGTGAATTGTTGATATAAAAAAGGGCAGATCGCTCTGCCCTTTTTAGTCCTAAGCTATATTCAATCAAGATTCAGCAGGTACGGGATCAGCTATCAAATCCGAGAGATGTTTGTCATATCGATTCAGATTGGATTTTGAGTAGGTCAGGATCTTTGATTTCTGATTTGATTTAACCAGCAACATCTTGCCTTCGTCATCCTGGAGATATGTTTCAAGCGTGATGGACACACCGGATTCTAAAGTGATATTGATGGCTTGGGTAAAACGTTCGGGTTCAATTTCTGTGTCAGCAAAACCTGAACCTTTAATTTTCCCAAGGGGTCTCAGGAGATTCATAACCTTCTCCAAATCCACCATCTCACCATCATAGGTCCAGACCACACCTTCACGTTTAAGCGTATAGTTTACCTCACCACTAAAGATGACACCTGAAATCTGATTCACATCAAAATCGGTTATGGTTTTATCCCAATAGTCTGCTTGCGTTTGGGTGGTATATTGCCGTAGGCTCGTTTTTACGGCGTAAACCGGATCTTCTCCAGCCTGGCGCACAAAGGTTTCCTGATAATTAGCACCCTGTTTACCGATGATCAGTTCCAACAAGGTGGATCCATCAGCAGGATTTAAGGCCACCCGTGGGCTTTCATCCGTAACCTGATATTTTTCATAATTATCGGCATTTCGAGTGATAATTCTATCAACTCCAAGACCGGTGAATTGGTCTAGCAGCCGTTTCATGCGCGTGGTATCCACTGGATAGTTTTCAAGTTTCCAGCTATCCCCCGTCCTCACCAGCTCAAGATCCACGGTCCCGGTTTTTATAGCTACCTGCTCCACAAGACTTTTATCAACCTGAAGCATGTCCACATCTATTTTCTTGGTATCAACATCTCCAGTCTGTGTGAAAAAATAAATCACGGCCAACAGGATTAAGACACCACCAGCATAAAGTGTTTGACGATTCTTCATTTTTATGCTCCTGCAAGATTTTTGGACTTATTTCGAATGAACCAACGGATAACACCCAGGATGGTTATCAGGAATGGGGCCAACAGGATATTGATCCATTTTAACGTCTGGCGTTTCCCACTGCTCATCTCTTCTAATTGAGAGGGCTGTACATTTTTGGAGCGAATGGAGATCAGACCATTCCGGTCATGCAGCCAATCCACAGCATTGAGGAGAAAGGTGAGGCTGGACGGTACCATGAACTGCTGAGAAGTGAAGGTGGCATTACCCAGGGCAACCATTACCGTTGATGTTATGGAGCTTGTCAGGTGGGACTCTGGATATTCCAGGGTGTCCGGTCTGGTATCACCAAACCATGATTTGTGTTCACCTTCAAGCACGGCTGAAATGGGTTTAGGACCCTCACGATACATGTAATCCGGAACCTGTTGACCTGCAGAAATATTGATAGACCGTGTTCTTTGGTCAGGCAGGGCAATACCTGTCATATCTGAGGTGTGCATGAGTGGTGAAAAGCTGACAGCACTGGTGTCCCCTACATGTTTCAATTCATTCACAAAGAAAAAGCCCAGTTCCTTCAAGCGATTTACAATGGGATTGTCTTCATTAAGAGATGTAATACGAGGTGCAAAGGGATAATCAACAGCCACGGGAATCTGCAGAAATCCCAGATTTTGCATCGCCTGGACTTGATAAGCGGTTTTATCCAGCAGAAGCTGATTCTCAAACCTCACACCATAGTGCTCCAGGAATGAAAAGATGTTACTGCTATTCTCCTGAACAGGCATGTACTGGTTTTGCATGTCGATGACCTTGCGATTGAGGAACATCCCCATGCGGCCACCACGCAGTATGTATTGATCCAATTTATAGAGATCCTGATCTTCGAAAGGCGCTGTGGCACCAGCGAGAATGATGGTATTGATATCTTGAGAAATTTGTTCTTCAGAAGTGAGGTTAACTTCCACGAGCTCATAGTTTTTCTGAATCTCACCCATTGCCCGGGCAACACCCTCTTCGCCTAGTGATTGCTCACCATGACCCGTTAACCAGCCAATTTTTGGCAGGCTGCCAAGACTCAATTTCTTAATGGCACCGGTCATATCATATTCGAGTTGCTCAATCTGCTGTGCAAAGGGGATAATCTCCTTCTGGTCACCATAAAGGAAGACAATACCCAGATAAATGCGCTGCACCTTAATTTCGTCACTTTCAGTGATATTCGCCTGGACTGGTTGGATACCATAGGACATGGCTTCCTGTTCCAACTCCTGATCTTCACCGGATATCGGAATAAATTCATATTCAAGCGCTGAACCGGCATAAGCACGGTATTCATTAAGCATATCTAGTACATATTGTTTAACCGAAATGAGTTGACGGGGAAAATTCTCTGAGTAGAAAACTTTCACCGTGATAGGATCATCAATATCAGCCAGGATATCCCGGGTGACATCACTGATTGAATAGCGTTCATTTTCTGTGAGGTCAAATCTGACGAATAGATTTTGCGCGAAAAGGTTGAGAATAAAGACTACACCTACTACAATGAGGGTAAAGGTCCAAGTATTTTTTGAATTCATCATATGCTCCCCCTATCTGAACTTGCGACTGGCAAGTGCTGTACTACTGATAAACAGAGATACAAAAATTAATGAAATGAAATAGAGCAAGTCTCGTGTATCAAGAACACCCCTAAAGAAATTCTGATAATGGAAGCGGATGCTCAAGTTCTCAAAAAGTGTGGCTATCAGACCAGAACCGTTGGCCATCCCATTCATCAGAAAAAATACAGCGATAATGACGATTCCAATGATATAGGCAACAATCTGGTTGCGGGTAAAGCTGCTGGCAGCCAGACCCATGGCCAGGTATGTGGCACCCAGGAAGAAAAATCCAATATAACTGCTGATTACAATACCTGTATCCAGGTCACCTACAAAGGAGATGGAGATGGGTGCGATAAGCGTTCCAGCCAGAATGATACCGAATATGGCCAGTGTAGATAGATATTTGCCAAGTATGATATGCATATCAGAGATGGGCATGGTTACCAATAACTCCAGTGTATCCTGATGCTTTTCCTCAGATATGAGTCGCATGGATACCGCCGGTGCAATAAATAGCAGGACAATGGCTCCATAGTCAAAAATGCCACGAATATCGGCGATATTAATGGCAAAGAATGGATAATCACCATAGTCGAAAAACAACCAGTTCGTGATTACCAGAAATGATGAAATTACGATGAAGGCTATGGGAGAATTAAAATAGGTCTTCATCTCTTTTCTATAGATGGCTAAAATTTCAGACATAAATAGTTCCCTTAATTGGTCAATTTTCTAAACACATCTTCAAGCGTGAAAGAAGATGGTGATGATTCAAGAATCTTCCACTGCTTGGCAATGGCCAGATCAAATAACTGCTCACGAATATCCATACCCGTGTCAACCTTGAGTGCTGCTTCCAGATCACCGTTCTTTTGAACATTGATATCATCCAGATGCACAGCATCCAGGGAGGACATTTCCTCTAGAAAGACAGATTTTTCAGCATTTCTCAAAACCAGGTTTAGATGCATTTGTCCGGCAATACTGGCTTTAAGCTCCTCAGTGGTACCCTGAGCGGCGATCTGTCCCTGATCGATGATCAGTACCCGATCACTGGTTGCCTGGACCTCCTGCATGATATGCGTGGAGAAAATGACTGTCTTGCTTTCACCCAATTGGCGAATGAGGTTTCGTATCTCGATGATCTGATTTGGATCTAGTCCTGTAGTGGGCTCATCCAAAACTAAAATTTCAGGATCATGAATAATTGCCTGGGCAAATCCTACACGTTGGCGGAAACCTTTTGACAATTCATGAATATCTTTATGAATAACTTTTCGCAAGCCACATACTTCAATAACTCGGTCCATGGCTCTGGTTCGTTCCTGACCACTAACTTTGCGCACATCGGCGATAAAGTTTAAGTAATCGCGGACACCCATCTCTTCATACAGAGGTGTTGATTCAGGCAGATATCCAATTTTTTTCCGGACACCCATGGAATCATTCACTACATCCAATCCATCCACGGTAATCGTTCCATGAGTGGGTGGCATATAGCAGGTAATCATTTTCATGGTTGTGGTCTTGCCTGCACCATTCGGTCCAAGAAAGCCCAGGATTTCGCCCTGTTCAACGCTAAAGGATACATCCTTTACCGCATCCATGGCACCATATGATTTGGTAACATTATGTACGTCAATCACGCGTTCTCTCCTTGATCGTTTTGAAGCTTAGTACGGTTTACAATTTCTATGGCTTGATTTAATGCCGCTGCTGAATCCAATTCATTGCTGGGAGCTTTTGCAAATTTTATTAAATCTGCAATTTCCAGAATATCACTGGTTTCAGAAACCAGAGCATCATCAAATTCGCCCATCCCCTTGATTTTGTCGGTTAGCTCTGATGTGGTTAGATCCAGAGCATCCATGAGATATCTATTCTCATAGTACTGTTTTAAAATGTGTGTCAATTCAGAATGAAATTCCTTGAATTGCTCAAAGCGTAAATATTTGGACCGTTTGAGGTGCTCCAGATCTCTCAAGGCCACCACATGAGCTTCCTCAGGCGGAATGATTATCTCTTCAGCTGCTTTTTCAGATTTCTTTACCCGTATCCTTTTTACGATGAGGTATACCAGATATAGAATTATGAGTCCGCCAGCTATCCATAGCAAGGTTACCAGATTAAAGGGTCTTCTGATACGATGCAGACCCTTAATATCTCTGAAGGTAGTATCACTAGGGGAAAGGATTGAGGTGATTTCCAGGTCAGGTCCTTGCAGGTATAGACTGTCAAGACCAGCCGCGTCCTCAGTATAAACGACCAGGGATGGAAAATGATAGATGCCAACTGAATCATAGACGGCGGTCTCAAATTGGAGATGAGTCCCAAAATCAGTTTTATGGCTGATATGGCTTAAGACTTCAATGCCAGTGTCATCCAGATCAAAAGCTTTGATAGAAAAATCTGCCTCATGATCGTGAGTAATATCCCAGGAGAAGGCAATAATATCACCCAATGACCCATTTAGACTATCCGCTTGAAACTTGGCCTCAAGGGCAAATGTGATATTCAATAACAGCAGGATTAACAGGAATCTTACTCTCATCTGGTTCGCATGGCCCTTTTTCTAAAAAAATTAATCAGCGGATCTACATAGGGTACATCTGTACGTATAGGCAGGTAATCGAGACCACTTGATTTGAAAAAATTCTGGAGTTGATCAAGACGATCTTGACCTTTTTGCTTGTATGCATTTCTCAGGGAACGATTGCTGGTATTAATCAGGGAGGTTTCACCCGTTTCCCCATCATGAATTTGAATCAAGCCCAAATCTGGTATTTCTATTTCCCAGGGATCCTGTAAATGAAAAGACAGCATATCATGACGACGACTCGCCTGCTTAAGACTTTTCTCATAGTCCTGATCCAGAAAATCTGATATCATAAAGGTCACAGCGCGTTTTCTAAGTACACGATTCATGAATTCAATGGCTGTATTTATGCTGGTTCCCTGATGTTGGGGTTGGTGATTCAATACTTCACGAATAACCCGGAGTACGTGAGAGCGTCCCTTGCGAGGTGGGATGTAATTCTCTACCCTGTCCGTAAAAATGATCAACCCAACTTTATCATTATTTTTTACTGCAGAAAATGCGAGTACCGCAGATAGTTCAGCAGCCAGGTTTCGTTTCATCTGAACTCTGGTTCCGAAAGCGCCTGAAGCAGATGCATCCACCAGAATCATGACAGTGAGTTCACGTTCCTCTTCAAATAATTTGACATATGGGACGCCAGTGCGGGCAGATACATTCCAGTCAATGGTACGAATCTCATCACCTGGAGTGTATTCTCGCACTTCGGCAAATTCCATTCCCCTGCCCTTAAAGACAGAATGATATTCACCACCAAACACCTCATTTACAAGATGTCGCGTGCTTAACTCAATTTTCTTAACCTTCTTTAATAAATCTCGATTAAGCAAATTTAAATATTCCTGCTAAAAAATGTTAGTATCGAAAACTAGTGTGATATAAGCTGAACTTTCATCAAGGTACTTCAGTCACTTCAAAGATGCGTTGAACCATGTCTTCACTGGTCACTTCTTCAGCTTCAGCTTCATAGGATACCAGCACACGATGTCTCAGGACATCCATGCCAATGGCCCGGATATCATCTGGAGTGACATATCCACGCTGACTGATAAAGGCATTGGCCTTGGCTGCCAGGGCGAGATTGATTGAAGCACGCGGGGAGGCGCCATATTCAATAAGTGGTTCAAGATCTGACAACCCGGCTTTTGCCGGATCACGGGTGGCCATCACCAGGGATACTATATATTTGAATATTTTATCATCTATATAAATCTCATCTACTATTTTCCGGGCTTCCAGAACATCTGCCTTCTTAATGACTGGCTTGATGTCGAATTTTGGCTCGGGATGTGCCATTCGCTTGATGATTTCGAACTCTTCCTCTTCAGTAGGATAATCTACCTTGAGTTTTAGCATGAACCTGTCAACCTGAGCTTCTGGCAAAGGATAGGTCCCCTCCTGCTCAATTGGGTTTTGTGTAGCCAATACCAGAAAAGGTTCCTCGAGCTTATAGGTGTTGTCTCCGATGGTAATCTGCTTCTCCTGCATGGATTCCAGAAGCGCAGCCTGAACCTTTGCAGGTGAACGGTTGATTTCATCCGCCAGGATGATATTTCCAAACAGAGGACCCTTTTTAACATTAAACTCACCATTCTTCTGGTTGTATATCAATGTTCCCAATAAATCAGCCGGCAAGAGGTCCGGTGTAAATTGGATGCGATTGAAGGTCGTATCGATCAATTCAGCCAGTGTTTTGATGGTGAGTGTTTTTGCTAATCCAGGTACACCTTCTAGCAGGATGTGACCGTTTGAGAGCAAGCCGATCAGTATACGGCGAATCATTCCCTTTTGACCAACTACTATTTTGGCAGCTTCCGCCTCTAGCGTTTTTAGGAAAAGACTTTTATCCTTAATTTTCTCATTAAGTTCAGTAAGGTCGAATGTCATAACTGATAAATCCTGTGAATTAGGAGGTCTTCGTTAATAAATGCTGTAGTTCAGGAATCTCTTCAAGGGATTTCCCGAGATACTTCAACTCAAATTCTACAGAAGGTGCCATTTCGTGATCGGGGTATTTTTCAATAAATTGTGAATAATATTTTGCGGCTGAATCATTTTCACCCAATTCGTTGGCGTATATGTATCCGATTGAGAAAAGTGCTTTGGGAGCCTGTTCGGAAGCGGGATATTCACTTACAATTGTGCTGTAGGTCATTATCGCGTTATTCAAGTCCCGGATATTTTTGTGATAGACCTCAGCAAATTCATATCTCATTTCAACCATGTTATCAGCTTCAGGGAATTTTTTGAACCAGAGTTGGTACATTTTGACAGCAGCCTTGTTTGCCTGAGCTGCTAAGGCCTGTTTGGCCAGGTCACGGAGATCTCCGGCAGAGTACTCAGCAACATCTTCCAGTGTAGCCTGGTAATACAGATCTGCTTTTTCAAGGTCCTTCATATATTGAGAAGCAAGATTTCCAGCTTTGATATTGGCAGCAATTCTTTGTTCGCCGGTTTCGGCTTTGGCAATTGCTTTATCAATAGTAGTCAGTGCTGGTTCGTAACTTTTTGCTGATTGGAAATCGTCAGCCATTGAGAGGTACTCATCATATGATTTTGAGCACGAATTAAACAACAAACCCAAGATGATAATTCCTGGTAACAATAATTTTTTCATTCTCGCTTTTCCTCTTGTTTCTTCTTGCCAAGGCAGTTTTGTTAATATTCCCTGTATTAGTAAAGATCTAACTTTTATTCACGGCTAGTTGTACTTCAGTTTTCTTCCCATGTTCCCTGCATATTAATTTTTCTAAAAGGCGTATGCTATAGCAATGTGCGTTTGCCCATTCTTAAAAGGAATTTGACTATTCACAGGTATTCCATAATCTATACGCGCAGGTCCGATGGGCGTATCAATGGTAAAACCAAACCCATAGGCTGCTTCCAATTCGTTGATTTTTGCAGCATTCATATCAGACCACAAATTTCCCACATCAAAAAACACTTCACCCCCGAGAATTTTGTAGATGGGAAATCTAAGTTCAAAGTTTGTGTAAATTCTAAATTTACCACCAATGGGAGTTTCCACTCCGTCAATCAATTCTGTGGGCCCCAACTCTTGCTGACCATACCCTCTAATACTTGAATTTCCTCCCAGGAAAAATCGTTTTTCATAGGGAATTGGATTTTCTTCATCTTTCTGTATGGCGGTGGCGAGATTAATGTTGTGCGCGAACACAACATCTTTAAAAAGATTCCAGTACGAGCTCAATGAAGATTGAAGCTGGATATAATCATTTTCACCACCTAAAAAATAACCCACCAACCCGGGTTCTAGCACCAGCTTGAAACCGCTATGTGGGTAGAAAAAGTTATCCCGCTCATCCCATGTTAACTTCATCCCCACCTTACGAGCTTCTTGATATAGATTATCCTCGTTGTCAGGATTGCCTATTGTGGTTGATTTACTCCACTCGGCCAGGGATTGAACTTTTATCTTTCTAAACCAGCGGTAAGTGGTAATTGCTCGTATACCATAAGCCCTATTGTTATAGTTGTTGTTATTATTGGGACTCAGGTGATAGATGTACCAATAGAAGGGATTGATAGTCAATGGTATTCTGAATTTAGAGAGCCAAGGCTCCACATAAAAGAAGTCAAACTTGAACAATTGAGGAATAAATATAGATGGATATATGGAGCTGACTTTAGTTTCAACTCTTATGCGCTTGCTTTTATCAAAAAGATTGTTGTGGTACCAACTCCCCGAAAGCCCAATACTCAGTACCGGATCAGCTTTATCAGCATCTTCATTATAACCCTGTTTCAGTCCTAGATTCAAATCAAACGCTCTGAATTTTGCTGGAATCACATCAACATCCAGATCAATGGTTAGGGAATCAGCGTCAACTGCTCCCATCCTGATGTTAACACTGTTAAAAAGGCTGGTCTCATAGAGGCGACGCTTCGATTCTTCAATATTGGTCGTATTGTAGAGATCACCCGTGTGAATGATTAATTCTCTGCGTATAATATCAGCAGAAATGTGTTCATAGTCGCTGATATTAATTTTACCAATATCGAGTTTGAGTCCTTCTTTCACATTGATGTACAGACTTACTGAATCATCCACTACCACACTATCCTGAATATTGATTAATGGATAACCATTATCGTGATATAGTGCCAGCATCTCAATCAAGTTCTCGCGAATCTTGAAAGTATTGAATTTTGAGCCACCTTGAAATTCAATCAACTCCAGGTACTCTGCATCTGTGAAGACAGTATTGCCAGACAGGAAAACGTCCCGCAGGTAATATTCTTTGCCTTCAATTACATTGATGTAGATATATGCTCTATTTTCAGTATCCACGAATACTGAATCAGATATTTGCACATCCAGAAAGCCATGTAGCGTGTAGTAGTTGGCCAGTTTTTTCTCTTCACGGGTTAGGTGATGTCGATTAAAAAAACTACCTGAACTGAAACCACGTTTCTCCTTGAGGTGCATTTGACTTTTGAGATCTGAAGTACTTAAGGTACTATTGCCGCTGATCACAATATCAGCGATTTCAGGTGCTACAATTGCAACCTGTCCCCACCCCTGAACAGGTAGGAACATCAATCCGATCGCACAAAACAGCCCCAGTGACTTCAGTATGTAAATTTTAATCTCCCGTTCAACTCAACTTCACCGTCCTGATTGATTTTACTGGTAACGGAAACATTTTGATTGATCTGATACTCTAGCCCAAAATCATAATCCGATTTTCCATCTATTGGTTGCAACGCCCCATCATAAGTAACCTTCCAGTTCTTGGTGATTCTCTGCCCAAGCTGTAGTCGTGATACTGAGCTCGTATCAGAAGTATTTAGTCCCACATCTAGAATATCCAAGCCTGTAATTTCACGGGCAACCTTTGACAGCTGTTTCTCTACCAGCATCTCAGAATAACTCTTCACCGGATTCAGTGCTGACTGTGTGTCAAAGCTTACTTCAACCAATTTTTGGTTTATGGTCAGATAGGTAAGTACATCACTCTGTGTTAGCTGTGTATTTGCCGCTTTGATGACCAGCTCTGGTTCGAGCAGATCACCGCTAAGAACAAGGACAATGGTTTCACCGTCTATGTCAATCTCAGCTTCCATATTTATCTGAGGATTAAAATCAACAGAATTGAAGATGATTTCTCCAGAATTCAAGCGGAGTTCGTTACCGAGATAATAAAATTTTCCACCCTCTTGTACCGTAAGGGTACCAGTGAACCGCATAATTCCGTCGCCATAATCCAATAGCCATAACTCGCCTTCAAATTCAGCTTCAATCTGGTCATTTGATATAAGTAAATCACTGGCGAATTGGGTATCGAGACTGTAACGGAAAATACTGCTATCCACATTACTCACAATCTCGTCATAGGACTCCTTCTCACCGAAATTATCATAATAGGCCGCTCTTTTAACAGGTATGATGGCAGTCACATCCATTGTATCCTGTCCTATAAATTGTAGTTCTGCATCAGCAATCGCTTCGATGAGTCCGTCGGTACTACGATAATAGACTTCTTCAGCATTAAGAGAAATGTCAAAACGCGGATGAAAAAATGATCTTAAATCAATGGTGCCCTGAGCATTGACTGTCCCGGCATAGTTCTGAGTGGCATCAACGCCAAACAAATCGCCAAAGTAGGATGTGATCTCGCCAACTACACCTTGGATATTCAGGTTCGAACCTTCTGAGAAAAGCATGCGTCCTGAGAAATGGTCCAGGGTCATTGTATTGTCAACAAGGGTTAGCTCGGAGTGAATATCAGTAACTGGGTTGCCTAATACTGATACCTCCAGGCGACCATTGTGCCCTCGAATTTTCCCGTTACGGATAGGGGCTTTCAGTGGACCTGAAAACCCCAGGTTTCCAATAAAATCTCCTTGAATGCCATCAATGGAAGCTATGTAAGAAGATAGAAAGGGCATTTCGTTTAGATTAAATTCGAAATCCATGCCCATATCCCGAGAGGAGAAGGATGAGCGATCCCCAGCAATTAAATCCAGAGATAAAGGCATAAACCCAGAACCCGAACCATAACCCCAATTACTTACCATAGAAAGCGTATCGAAGGTGAGAAGATTCCCTTCATAGTTCATCTCCATATAACCTGAAGTAAATTTCAGTGTATCAAAAGCGGCTTCAGTCAGGGATAATTGCGCATCCATTTTTGTATCCACCGGGGTACCGCGAATGGACAATGATCCCGTGGCGCGTCCATTCACAGGCATTCCCACAATAGTTTTAAATTTCAAATCTCGAAGCCGATAGTTATCCGTAACAATTGAAAAATTCTGAGGTGTGGTTTTAATTGCATCACCCTTGATCTTATATCCCCAAGGTAGTTGTCCTACGAGATTTAAAGTGCCACCACTCTTGCTGGCATACATAGCGTTGCTGACTGTGGTTGAACTGCTTAACGTGATATCCACCATAGCTGAATCACTGGGATATCCAAGCGTTACCCCATTGAGTAATTGGAATTGGGCATCGATAACCGGATCAAACAGTGGACCAGTTAATTGGGCCTTCCCGGTAGCAATTCCTGCAAAAGCCACTTTGAGGTTGAAAAAGTCTAGAATACCCTGAACATCAATCAGCTCAAAGTTTGAGCTAAGCTGTAAGCCCTGATTAAGATCATAAGCACCTGCAAGTGCGAGCCCTCCATTGTTGAAGGAAAATATAGAAGAGGGGATTTCGAAAAGACTATCAGTACGCTTTTCAATGTGGATACTGTCAGCCAATTTCAGCTGATCTCCACCCATGATGACATTTAGCTTGTGAATGTCTATTCCCTCGGAGTCAGAACGGCCGCTGAGCGATATTAAGTTTTTGGTTCCCTGTAAATGAAGATCATCGATAGAAATACCAAGAGAAGAAACGTTTGCCAGAACCGTGTAGGATAGCAGGGAGTCCCCAAGTAGTAATCCCTGATTTCCCTGCAGGGCAACATCGCCCAAAAGCTTTCCCTGTTCTAACACCAGAGCCACTTTGCCGAGACCTGTTAGCATTAGTTTGTCATCAAAGCTGAGATTATCTGGTGAGATATCACCACTTATCTGGGGTCTATCAAGGCTTCCCGAAACAACAAAATTACTGGCGACGGCACCACCGAAAGGATTCTTTTTTTCTAAGGGCTGAATCAATGAAAAATCGGAAATTGAAAGTGCCCCCTGAAGGTTGAGTACGTCAGTATTGATACCCCCGGAGAACTCCAATCGGTTGTCTCCCATAGTTATTAAACCCTTGGGAAACCAAAGATCGCGACCATTCGCATACCGCACATCAGCTACCAGCGAATCAAATTTTATGTCATTCATAGTAAAAGTTGCTAGTCTCGGGTTAAACAGGTATGTTCCATCCCTGCCAGAAAAACTGATTTGTCCGATCGGTTCACGTATTAGCAATTTGCTATTGATAAGAAATGGGGAAAGGTCCAGGCGAAACAGATCAGCATAACCGCTGACTCTGCCTATTGTGTCTCTTTCAGCACTGATGGCAATATGTTCAAGCTCATCACCAATTATCACATTAATCTCATCTCCCCCATTGGTATGGGCGAACGAGTTCAGTTTGATTGGGATTTGGTTATCAGCCATATGGAGACTACCCGTTCCAGAGAGATGCAAATCAGTGGAATCCTTCTGGAAATTGAGGCTAAAATCCATCCGGGCGTTTGAATAGGGTTCAGGAAGTTCAAGGTATTCGATGGAAGAAATTGCTACATCTTTTGCATCTAGTTTGATCGATATTGATTCTGTGCCCATAGTTCCATCTAATTTTAGTGATTGAGATGGTGAATTCACCTGAAGATCATTAAAAGCCAATGCTCCTGATTGATCTGCTTCCAGCGTGCCTGAAATGGACATGGTATCGGCAGAAATATCGGGTATTGCTATTTCACTCGAGAGAATTTTCAGATGTGTAAAGCCATCAATGAGCCACAAATTGGCTGTCATGTTTAGCAGGTTTACGACTTGCATTGAATCCTGAACAACCAGATCAAGACGTCCATTATTGCCTCGGATATTTTCTATAATCACTGATGTGAGTGTAGGAGATTCAGGCGCTTTTCCACTTCGCACGGGAATAAATTCTGATCTGAAGTGGTAGTCATCAATGGTAAAATTCTTAATGAATACCTCTCGGGTATCCCATTCCCACTCCCAATCGATCAATTTAGCAGCCTCCGCTACCAGTAACGTATCCGCATTATTATTCAGTAAAACATTGAGATTGGAGATGCCCAACTCTTTTCCAAATACACCGCCATGGAGTTGCCCATGCACACTGATGTCTCTGGATTCTAAAAAGGTGGAGTTTAGTAGATTCAGGGTCAATTGAGAAAACAGGTGGGTTTGAAACAGGAACAGGTAAATCAGGATACTAATTAGGCTTAGTAATCCACCTCCTATCCATTGTGCTACCCGCTTTTTCATACCCGGAACTGCTCCTTTAATTGGCCTTGAATTTACAGCCGTATTTAGATATTTCTACCACTTAGAGCTTCGAGAGTTCATGGATTTGTTGTGCATAATTTGTAGAGTTTTCGCCATTCTCGTTAAAAAAGCAATGATCAGGATAACGCTTGGGTTACCTGATCATTGCCTTATTGAGATCGATAGTAGAGCAGTTGCCCTATATCATGGTTTAGCTATTTTTTGGCGTCCGCATCATCAACGACTTCAAAGTCAGCTTCTTCAACTTCTTCGCCATCAGCTTTTGCCTGGTCACCAGCATCACCTTCAGGAGAAGCTTGAGGTTCTCCCTCCTCCTTGGCAGCTTCGTACATAGAGCCGGAAGCCTGGTTCCATATTTCAGTCAGCGCGTTAAGTGCTGCTTCAATAGTTGCCTTATCAGAACTTGACTGGGCCGATTTAAGTGCATCCACCTTTTCCTGGAGCATGGCTTTCATCTCGTCAGGAACCTTATCACCATATTCTTTCAGATTTTTCTCTGTTTGATAAACCAGAGCATCGGCCTGGTTGCGAATATCGATGAGTTCACGTGCCTGGGTATCTTCCTCGGCATGCTTTTCAGCATCATTAATCATCTCTTCCTTCTCAGCATCCGAAAGACCGCTGGAGGCTTCAATGCGGATAGACTGTTCCTTCCCGGAGGCCTTATCCTTGGCGGAGACATGCATGATACCATTGGCATCAATATCAAAGGTGACTTCTACCTGAGGCATACCACGTGGAGCTGGTGGTAGTCCGTCAAGAATGAAACGACCCAATGTTTTATTGTCAGCAGCCATTTGACGCTCACCCTGAAGAACATGAATTTCTACCTGGGTTTGGTTGTCAGCAGCGGTTGAGAAAGTTTCACTTTTCTTGGTTGGGATAGTTGTATTGCGTTCAATTAACCTTGTGCACACGCCACCCAATGTCTCGATACCCATTGACAGGGGTGTCACATCCAATAGCAGTACATCAGAAACTGAACCGGAGAGTACTCCACCCTGAATAGCCGCACCCATGGCAACTACTTCATCAGGATTAACTCCACGATTGGGGTCCTTGCCAAAGATATTTTTTACAATTTCTTGAACTTTGGGGATTCTTGTGGATCCACCGACCAGGATAACCTCGTCAATTTCACCAGCTGAAAGCCCTGCATCCTTGATCGCATTTTCACAAGGTTTGCGTAGGCGATTAAACAGATCATCGGTGAGACTTTCAAACTTTGCCCGGGTCAGTGTTAACACAAGGTGCTTGGGTCCAGTCTGATCAGCTGTAATGTATGGCAGGTTGATTTCAGTGGAACTGGTACTCGATAGCTCAACTTTGGCCTTTTCAGCAGCTTCTTTGAGACGCTGCATTCCCATGGCATCCTTAGAAAGATCAATACTTTCGGCTTTTTTGAACTCACTTACCAGCCATTCAATAATGGCGTGGTCCCAGTCATCACCACCCAGGTGAGTGTCACCATTTGTAGATTTCACTTCGAAAACACCATCACCCAGTTCGAGAACTGAAACATCAAAAGTACCACCACCAAGATCAAATACCGCAATGGTTTCATCATTCTTTTTGTCAAGGCCATAAGCCAAAGCAGCTGCAGTTGGTTCGTTGATAATGCGCAGAACATTCAAGCCGGCAATCTTACCAGCGTCCTTGGTTGCCTGGCGTTGTGAATCATTGAAGTATGCAGGTACCGTTACCACAGCATCCTCTACTTTCTCACCCAGATATTCTTCAGCAGTCTGCTTCATCTTCTGCAGTACCATAGCTGAAATTTCTGGTGGAGAGTAAGAATCATCACCAACCTGTACTTGGCTGCGGCCACCAGGACCACTTATTATCTGGTAAGGAACTTCTTCAATCTCACGCGCAACTTCATTGAATTTGCGACCCATGAATCTTTTAACAGAATAAATTGTATTGGTCGGATTGGTAATAGCCTGACGTTTTGCAGGTTGTCCAACCAACCGATTCCCCTCTTTTGCGAATGCAACCACTGAAGGCGTGGTTCTTCCACCCTCTGCATTGGTGATAACGACGGAATCGCTTCCCTCAATCACCGAAACGCAGGAGTTAGTGGTACCTAAATCGATACCGATTACTTTACCCATTTTTCACCTCTTTTATAGATTTCATATGTTTAATAAATTCACTCACAGATCGGCTATAGTGACAAGTGTCATGCCAACAAGACATATGCGCCATATCGACGTATATCATGACACATCTGTGCCTATATGGCGACCAATTTGTACCTTTTGGAGATGATTTACTGTTCTTGGCGGTAGTGATTTACAATTGGCATACGTCTTCCAATTCCAAAAGCCTTGGATGAAACACGTATACCGGGTGGCATTTGTTGACGTTTGTATTCATTTATCCTCACTTTATGAAGCAGCTCTTCGACTAATTCTCTGTCCCAGCCGCGTTCAATGAGAGAAGCAATATCTGAGTGCTCTTCGATAATGGCGTTTACCAGAGGGCCGACAACCTCGTAATCAAAAGGATCCACCTGGTTTTCACGTAGTTCTGCACTGGGTTCTTTTGTTATGGTATTGGAAGGTATGGCATCAAAACCTTTGATCTGATTGTAATAGTTTGCCAGTCCATACACCATTCGTTTTCCAATATCGCTAATAACTGCCAATCCACCTGACATATCACCGTATAAGGTACAGTAGCCCAGTGCTATTTCAGTCTTGTTGCCCGTTGTGAGCAGTAGACTTCCATCCTTATTGGAAAAGGACATCAGGATATTTCCTCGAATACGGGCCTGGAGGTTTTCCTCTGGAAGCCCTACCAGTGGCTCATTAAGTGTTTCCGTATATGTTTCCTGAAAACCATCAAAAATACGCCCAATGGGAACTGACTTGTACTGCATACCAAGGTTCTCCGCCAGGCTTTCAGCATCACTGACACTGTGACCAGATGAATATTTTGATGGCATGGCGATACCCAGGACATTTTCTGGGCCAAGTGCTTCAACGGCAATGGCAGCTGTCACGGCAGAATCAATACCACCCGACAAACCCAATACCGCCTTGGCATGACCGGTTTTTCGGAAATAATCGTGTACACCCAACACCAATCCATGATAAACTTGCTCAGCTTTTGAGATCTCTGGAAGTACCCGTCCTTGCTCTGACGTGTCAGAAGCCGGGATACTAACTTGACAGACACTTTCTTTGAATTGAGGACAAATGTGAATCCATTCTGCATTTTGATTGGCTACCATTGACATGCCATCAAAAACAAGTTGATCCTGTCCCCCAACAAGATTTACGTAAATATATGGTTTATTATATTTCTTTATCTTATTGATTATTAGACGACTACGTTCTTTATATTTATTGGTTACGAAAGGAGAAGCCGATAAATTTACGAAAAGGTCTATTCCTTGATCACCCAGAATATCACAAATTTTATAATCTATATTTTCATCCCAGAGATCTTCACAGATATGAATTCCTAGCCTTAGAGTGTCACCATTGCGGAAAGTAATGGAAACGGGACCATTGTCCCGACCGGGTTTAAAATAGCGCCATTCATCAAATACGTCATAGGTTGGCAATAAAGATTTGTTCACCCACTGAACAAGTTCACCATGCTGCAAAACAGCAACCCCATTGTAAGTGTCGGAACCATCAAAGTGTATGGCGCCAATTAGGGTAACCATTGCACCACTGGCCAGTGCCAGTTGATCTACCATCTTTTGGTTTTCCAGCACAAAATGCTGCTCGTGTATCAGATCCTGGGGTGGGTAACCTGGAATGTACATTTCAGGAAACACAAGTAAATCTTTGCCAGCTTGTTCCATCTCCTGCATAATCTCAAGTGCGCGATCTGTGTTTTCTTGTAGCGCACCGACAGTGGGATTTACTTGAGCGATAGCAAGGTTAAGTGCGGTATTCATCAGAGATCTCTGCGCACCAGTTCAAGAATTTTATTAACAGCCGCTTCAGGTGTATCTACAGCTTGCAATCCGGGAATATCCCAAGTATTAAACCCAAGAACCGGTTTGTCATAACCCAGCGTATAGGCTATTTCAGCAAGGGTACCATATGCACCTTCAACAGCGATAGCACCCTGAACCGATCGGATGATTATCCCATTTCGCAGGTCTCCCATTCCAGTCATCACAGGAATGGTCAAGTATTCATTGGCATTGCTGAGGTCATCTTCTTTGAGTATTCCAACAGCCATACCACCACCTTCCTGCACACCTCGACTGGCTGCTTCCATAATGCCCTGAGCGCCACCTGTGTATACCACGACACCTCTTTCACCAAGGAGTTTGCCAACTTCAAAGGCAAATGATAATCCCTCAGGACTGGCATCACGCGCCCCGATTATGGCAATGCGGATGGAATTTTTAGCCAGGATCATGGATTTAGGCGATTAATAGTCCGTGGGAAGGGAATGGTTTCCCTGATATGTTGGAGTCCACACAACCATGAAACGACACGTTCGACACCAAGACCAAAACCTGAGTGTGGAAATGAGCCATAGCGCCTGAGATCCAGATACCAATTGTAATCCGCTTCCGTAGCTCCGTCCTCTTTAATGCGACCGATCAGGGCTTCCATATCATCTTCGCGCTGTGACCCTCCGATAATTTCTCCATAGCCTTCTGGAGCAAGCATATCCAAGGCCATGGCCTGCTTGTCATTTTCAGGGTCGCGCTTCATATAAAAGGCCTTAATCGCTGAGGGATAGCGATGTACCATGACGGGGCTGTCAAATTGACTGGAGATAATGGTTTCATCTCCACCACCAAAATCATCGCCCCACTGAAAGTCCACTCCATTATCCTGAAGTATTTTCACAGCATCTGTGTAGGAGATTCTGGGGAAAGGCTTCTGTATGGCTTCAAGCTTACTGATGTCCCGCTCCAACGTCTCCAGCTCAGGTCGACGATGCTCCAGGACTTGAGCCACAATGTAGGAGACAAAATCCTCCGCCACATCCATGTTCATATCCAGATCATAATAGGCCATTTCAGGCTCAACCATCCAGAACTCAGTTAAATGCCGACGGGTTTTTGATTTTTCGGCCCTGAAAGTGGGTCCAAAGCAATAAATCTTTCCAAAGGCAGCCGCTCCTGCCTCGCCATAAAGCTGCCCACTCTGCGTCAAGTAGGCTTTCTCACCAAAATATTCAGTCTCAAAGAGGGTTGCAGTACCCTCTGTAGCAGCTTTCTGAAAGATAGGGGTATCCACCAGAGTGAAATCTCTATCATCAAAATAGTCACGGATGGCCTTGATGATTGTGTGGCGTATGCGAATAATAGCGTGTTGACGCTTGGAGCGTAGCCAGAGATGACGATTATCCATGAGATAGTCTGTTCCGTGTTCCTTTTTGGAAATGGGATACTCTTCAGCAAGTGCGACCAGCTCCAGGGAATGAACCAGCATTTCATATCCACCTGGAGAACGTGGCTCTGCTTTAACTTCACCGGTAACAATAACCGAAGATTCCTGAGTAACTTCATTCTTCAAATTGAAGGAGGCTTCCTCAGCGTCAAATTTCGTAACGACGCACTGCATGATACCAGTACCATCCCTGAGGAGTAAGAACCATATTTTACCCCCTTTACGGACGTTATAGGCCCATCCTTTGAGCGTAACTGTTTCCCCTACAAAGTCTTTTGCGTTCTGTATAAAGTATTCTTTCATTGGTCTACCACTCTTCCGTCATCGATTCAATTATCAAATCAATTAATTTTTCAATCGTTTCATCATAAGCATCTTCTCGTGTCAGCTGCTCATCTTCACTACGCAGGGCATTTTCATCTTCACTGAAGTAAGTTCCAAACACCGTAAACGGTTTTTTAAATAGCTCAGTATCGCGAATATGATCATACCAGATCACTTCTCCCTTGAATTCAAGACGATATTCTAAAATATTTTCGCTCTCATCAAAGCTATTAGGTTTGTCGGTCACCGAATTAATCTTGCCCTCAATATGAGAATCTGGTGATTCCTTCGCAGATAGGGATAACAATTGCTCGTTGAGCATACGCTCTGTCAGCGCTTCTTCGATATCCGTCTCCACGGCAAATTCAGTGGTCAAATTCTTAAAGGTGACCAACTCCACATCGTGGAGATGATCGGGGATGCTCCCTTTAAATGAATATATGCCACACCCGGCAAGAATTGACAAGCTCAGGAATAGTGTGCTAACTTTCTTTAACGATATCATATTCTTTAATCTTTCTATACAGGGTCCGTTCAGCCATTTGAAGTGCCTTGGCAGTTTTACGTTTATTGAAATTGAATCGCTCAAGACTTCGTGTAATCAGTTCTCTTTCAACTTGGGCTGCGGTCAGTGTTCCCAACATTTGCGGGTTTAAAATGGCTGCAGTACCGTTTGGTTCAATTTCATGGCCCTGGTCATCAGGCAGAACTTCCAGAGCAGGATGGTATTCTTCATTGCCCTCTTTTTCTGCACTACTGGTATTTATACCCACTGCCATCATTTCTTTCATCTCAGCAATTTCACGCCTCAACATGAATAACTGCTGGAGGATCAGTTCCCTTTCAGCCTGATCGACACTGCGATCCAGTTTGACCGGCAATAAGGGGTTCAGCTCTGTGGGTGTTGACTCAGCATTTAGATAACGGTAAATAACTTCAGTCTTGATGACCCCTCCCTTTTCAAGAATAACCATACTCTCGATAAAGTTCTTTAGTTCCCTGATGTTGCCCGGCCAGCGGTGCTGACTCATGACTTTCAATGCTCCATCAGAAAAGCCTTTAAACAGAATCTGATTTCTAATGGCACAGTCGTTGGCAAATTTATTGGCCAGGATGGCAATGTCTTCACGTCGATCACGAAGCGAAGGAACCGTGAGGGTTATGGCCTTTAATCTATAGAATAGATCTTTACGAAAAGTTCCGGCCTCTACTTCCTTTTCTAGGTTCCGATTGGATGCTGCTACAATTCGCACATCAACCTTCATGGATGCTGATGATCCAACCGGCAGAAATTCTCCTTGCTCCAATACGCGCAACAATTTCACCTGTGTTTCCAGGGGTGTTTCACCAATTTCGTCTAAAAATATGGTTCCGCCATCTGCTGATTGGAAATAACCTTTGCGGTCGCTCTGCGCACCAGTGAAAGCACCTTTCTTGTGACCAAACAATTCACTTTCGATGATGCCTGCAGGAATGGCACCACAATTTACGATAACAAAGGGTTTGTGTGAGCGTCGGCTGTGTTTGTGGAGTGCTGATGCAACCAGCTCCTTCCCAGAACCACTTTCACCGGCAATCAGGACCGAGATATCGGTGGGAGCTACCTGCTCAATGGTTTCAAGCATGGTTTGAACCCCCGCCGACTTCCCAAGAATTCCAAATTTCTTTTGCAGGGAATCATTGCGATTGTCTTCAAAATACATAGAACTATCCATAATTATTTGACTTAGCGCTTCATCTCAAGTTCAACACGCTTTATTTCGTCCCTGAGCATGGCCGCCTTCTCAAAGTCTAGACTCTCAGCAGCACGGAGCATGTCCTGGCGCATGAGGTCCAGTAATTCGCCAGCGGCATAATCAGTGTCATATTTCTTGAGACTTTCCTTTATCGCTTCCTCTTTGCTTTGCATGGCATCTGCCACGCTGGTGATACCCATAATCTCTTCCTGAGATTTGTATATGGTGACAGGTACAATTCCATGGGCTTCGTTATATGCGATCTGCTTTTCTCTGCGCAGTTGCGTGGTATCTATCAAATGCTGCATACTTGCCGTCACCTTGTCTGCATACATGATGACTTTTCCACTGGCATGTCTGGCAGCTCTCCCAGCTATCTGCATCAGGGATGTCTTACTACGCAGAAATCCTTCTTTATCTGCATCAATAATTGCCACCAGGGACACCTCAGGTAGATCAAGCCCTTCTCGCAAGAGGTTGATTCCAACCAGAACATCAAATTCTCCCAGCCTGAGATCACGGAGGATGGAAATACGCTTGATACTGTCTATTTCCGAATGAAGATAGCGAACCCGAAGATGATAGTTGGTTAAGTAATCGGTAAGATCTTCAGACATTCTTTTTGTCAACGTAACCACCAGCACACGCTCTTTGTTTGCGACCCTGATCCGAATTTCTTCCATTAAATCATCAATCTGACCTTCACTGGGCCGCAGGTCCAATTCAGGGTCGAGCAATCCTGTTGGGCGAATAACCTGTTCAACCACGACGCCATCAGACTTTTCAAGCTCATAATCAGCGGGGGTGGCTGTGGTAAACAGCACCTGATTCATGGATGCTTCAAATTCATTGATTTTAAGCGGGCGATTATCCAATGCAGATGGCAATCGGAAGCCATAGTCCACTAGATTTCTTTTTCGGGCGTAATCGCCATTGTACATGCCGCGAAATTGAGGCAGCGTCACATGGGATTCATCGATTATTAATAAATAATCCTCTGGAAAGAAGTCCAAAAGCGTAAAGGGTCTGTCTCCTGGCTCTCGTCCAGTTAGATGTCGACTATAATTCTCAATGCCGGAGCAATGCCCCACCTCTCTGAGCATCTCCATATCAAATTTTGTGCGTTGTTCAATGCGCTGTGCTTCAAGCAGTTGGTTGTTGACTCTGAATCTTTGAATCTGTTCCTGAAGCTCAGCCTCAATGCTGTCAAGTGCTTTGTGAATATGCTCATCGGAGGTCACAAAGTGCCGCGCCGGATAGATGACACAAACATCATCCTCCGTGACGACATCACCGGTGAGTGGATCAATGGTATAGATATCCGTAACCTGATTGCCCCAAAACTGAATCCGAATAGCATGTTCATTGTAGGCTGGAAAAATTTCCAGGATATCGCCACGTACTCGAAATTTGCCACGAATAAAATTTACATCATTACGCTCATAATAGATATCAACCAGCTTACGCATGATGTCACGTTGCTTATACGTCTCACCCTTGTTAACAATTACCAGTGATTTTTTGTATTCCTGAGGGTCTCCCAATCCATAAATGCATGATACAGAAGCAACAACGATTACATCTTTACGTGATAGAAGTGCACTGGTTGCTTTCAGTCGAAGTTTGTCTATCTCCTCATTCATGGACATATCTTTTTCTATAAAAGTGTCCGTAACGGGTAGATATGCCTCTGGCTGGTAGTAATCATAATATGAGATGAAATATTCAACTGCATTTTCTGGAAAGAATGCTTTGAATTCTCCATAGAGTTGAGCTGCCAGTGTCTTATTATGTGAAACAATAAGGGTGGGTTTCTTCACTGCCTGGATAACGTTGGCGACGGTATAGGTTTTTCCACTACCCGTTACCCCCAGAAGTGTTTGGAATGGAGTTTTATCATTAATTCCACGTACCAATTCTTCAATGGCTTCTGGTTGATCACCACTTGGAGAATATTCTGTTTTTAGTCTAAATTCTGCCATAATGACGTAAAATATTCAGATATGACAGATAATCAACCCTCAAGAGTGGGAATTCATAAATTTGTTTCAATGTTGAAGTACATCATCCTTTACTCCAGAATGTGCTTGCTTCAGCTTGATAAGAATTTCATGCATGGTCTAAAGCTTCATTGCTTTAGGTGCCTTCAATTCTTAAATACAGACCTATGCCTGATAGCCAGACGATTATATTCTTTACGATCCTAGTGATCTCAATTGCCGCTTTTATAAAAGAGTGGTTTCCCATTGAGGTGACTTCGCTCTTGGTGTTGGCCACCCTACTACTAACGGGTCTGATTGACAAGCATCAGGCCATCGCAGGATTCTCAAACAAGGCCGTCATAACCATCGGTGCCATGTTTATCCTGAGTCATGCATTTACAAAAACCGGTTTTATCAGGGTCTTTACGGTATGGTTGGAAAATAATGGTCGTGGTCGCAACTGGTTGGTAACCACTTTATTCCTCATCTCAGTTAGCATTTTCTCTGCGTTTATAAATAACACTGCAACGGTTGCTATTTTAATTCCAGTGGCAACTGATCTGTCACATCGACTCAAGGTAAGTGCATCAAAAATCATGATGCCCTTGTCCTTTGCCGCCATTGTGGGAGGTACATGTACGGTAATCGGAACTTCAACAAATCTTATTGTAAATGATATTGCTTATGAAGCCGGCTTCCAGATTGGAGTGTTTGAACTCAGCAAATTAGGTGTAATCCTTGTCGTAGCCACCCTGGGTTACATCTTGATAGCTCAAAAATGGATCCTACCCTCTCGCGTTCCAGTGTCCGGATTAACCAAAAAATATCACATGGGCACCTATCTCACAGAAGTTGTGATTTCAGAAGATTCCCCACTGAACGGTAAAAAATTCATAGATATGAATCTCGGAGCAAAATACGAACTGACCGTTTTGGAAATCATCAGGCATGGGAACCACATCACTACCAATATTCGCAATATTGTTCTCCGAGCTGATGACATCTTATTGGTGCAATGCTCTGTGGATAAACTTCAGGTATTTAGGTCTGAGCAAAAAGTGCTCTTACTCACAGATGTAAAAATGGATGACAAAGAGCTTGCCGATAACGAGAACATTCTGGTTGAAGCCATGATCTCCCCAAATTCCAGTCTGGCTGATGCCACATTAATGGAAACTGACTTCCGTCGGCGCTATGGGTTATTTGTCCTGGCAGTGCGGCGCTATCGAGAAATTGTGCGTACCAAGGTTGCCCATGTCAAGCTAAAGAATTTCGACACCCTCTTGATTTTTGGTTCAAGGACCCGCATGGCTGCCTTAAACACGGATCCCAACTTCATCATGTTGGAAGAATTAGACACTACCCTGCATAAAATCAAGTATTGGTGGTTAGCCGTTGCCATTATACCTATTGTTGTTGGCGTGGCTGCTCTAAATCTTATGTCAATTATGGAAGCATCCTTACTGGGAGCCATCATTGTAATGGCTTCCGGTATTGTACCAGCGCCAGAAGCTTACAAATCTATCAACTGGACCGTCATATTTCTAATTGCAGCCCTCATCCCCCTGGGTGATGCCATGGAGACCATTCATCTTGCAGATCGCATTGGTGGGCTTATTACGGCCGCCAGTGGTAGCTTTGGTGATGTTGGACTCATAGCGATCCTGTTCTTTATCACCATGCTCATGACCTCTTTCCTTTCGCACACGGCAACGGCAATTATCATGACACCTCTGGCAATAAAATCAGCTGGTGTTTTGGGTCTGGATCCCATGCCGTTTATCATGACCATTATGTTTGCCGCTTCACTGTCCTTCATGACACCGAATGGATATCAAACCAATACTATGGTTTTTGCACCAGGTGGCTATCGTTATATGGATTTCATGAAGGCCGGCATTCCACTCCACATTATCCTGGGAATACTTGGTATCCTCCTCATCCCCATCATCTGGCCATTGTAATTTTATCGTTAGTTTTTTGAGGTCACATCTATGCGCGGATTCGAATCCGCGCCTGGTACAGTATGGAAACGCCCTAAAATAGGGCGTGTTGTAAATTGATTTCTGTGTTGGATCCAGAAAAGGACTCCCTCGCTCTGAAGAGCGAAGTTCTGCGGAGGTGGAGAGACTCGAACTCCCAAGTCCTCACGGACGGCGGTTTTCAAAACCGCTGACTTACCAATTAGCCTACACCTCCAGTGTAGTTACACATCAATTAAAGATGCGTTAATACTGCGGAGACGGAAGGATTGGGTCGGACAATGTCCTCCCCTTACTACGTCCTCTGGACTCCGTTTCGAACCCAAGCAGTTGAACAATATATCTAATCTGTTCGAATCAATTGGATTCAGATAAAACTGCGGAGACGGAAGGATTCGAACCTTCGGTACGCCTAAACGTACAACGGCTTAGCAAGCCGCCGCCTTAAGCCACTCGGCCACGTCTCCGTTTAGAAAAAGCGAGCAAATATAATTGCAGTTATACCTATGACAAACGAAAAGTCAAAGGAGTTATTTCAATTCGTGTTTTGGACCAAATCTTTGACTGAAGTAGATAAAAGGTGTATCTATAAAAGCTACAATCAATTTGAGCACATAGGTTGTTAAAACAATCTGCCAGACTACACCCATAGGCAATACACTCTCAGGGTCCAGAAACAAGCGTGGGAACACGGCAAATGCCAGAATTGCAAAGGTCATGGAATCAATCAACTGACTGGAAGCGGTTGATAGATTATTCCTCATCCAGAGATGTTTACCTCTAAACTTCTCCTTCCAGAGCTGAAATGCCCACACATCATGTAACTGCGATATCAGGTAAGCAATAAGACTGGCAAGCACAATTCCCGGTGCAAAACCAAAAATAGCATCCATGCCAGCTGATGCTCCCCAGTCATTTGGGCTGGCATCATATGCAATCATGAATTGCGACATCACCAGGTAGAACACGGTTGCCCCTAGACCAATAAAGACACCTTTTCGAGCAGCGTCCTTGCCATAATATTCTGATAGAATGTCGGTACTGAGAAAGATTGCGCCATATAGCACATTTCCACCCGTTGCCTCAAAACCAAACAACACAATGGTTTTCGTGACAAAAATATTTGCCAGTACATAATTGATGGCGATCAAGGCGTATAACCAGGTCTTGCCCATCCGAAAGGCAAATAAAACCATTCCTAAACCTAGAAGCGTTTGAATGAGAAAAATTAATTCATTACTCACTGGGTGTACCCCACTTTTGTTCCAGAACTTGCTTGAGGGTATCCGGCATCCTGGTTGGTCTGCCATTCATTTTTACAAAGGCATGTATGGTTTTGCCCTGGTTCAGGACTTTTGTTGGATTGTCATCAGTGACTATCCTGTACAATATTTCCATTTTCCCTCTTGGGAATTGAGTTACTTCAGTAATGCAGGTCAAGTGGTCATCAAAACCTGGCCCTGAATAATAGTCTGCTTCACTATGGACCACCGGCATCATGATTCCCTGGGACTCCAATTCTTTGTAGGTCAGCCCCATATCACGCATCATGTCTGTCCGGGCGGCTTCATAATATTCAAAGTACCTTGAATAATACATGACCCCCATCTGGTCGATGTCTTTATAGCGAACCTTGAAATGATAGTCATAACGAATCATTAACCGTCCCAGGCGCCCATGCTTTCAATTTTGCTGATACGTTTCTCAAGCATATCTTCAACTGAGAGGGGCAATATTTCTGCTATTTCCTCAAGGATTACGTTTTTCAGTATTTGCGCTGTACCTTTGTAATCTCGATGTGCCCCGCCAAGAGGTTCAGAAATAATCCTGTCCGCCAGTCCCATTTCTCGTAGATCAGCCGCAGTCACTCGCATGGCTTCAGCTGCTTTCTTTTTCTGGGTAGCATCACGGTAGAGGATTGAAGCACAACCTTCAGGTGAAATAACTGAATACCACGTATTCTCCAGCATAATAAGACGATCGCCTACACCAATACCTAGCGCACCACCTGAAGCCCCCTCACCGATCACGATGACGATAATTGGCACCTTGAGATGACTCATCTCAAATAGATTGCGAGCAATTGCTTCAGCCTGTCCACGCTCTTCTGCTTCCAAACCGGGGTAAGCACCTATGGTGTCCACCAGCGTCACCACAGGAAGATTGTATTTTTCAGCCAATTTCATGTGTCTCAGCGCTTTGCGATAGCCCTCAGGATATGGCATCCCAAAGTTTCGATAGAGATTGTCTTTGGTAGTACGACCCTTTTGCTGGCCAACGATGACCATTCTCTGTTCATCTATTTTCGCAATGCCACTTACAATGGCTTTGTCATCACCAAAATTTCGGTCACCATGTAGCTCGACCCATGAATCACACATCAACTCAATGAGATCCAGGGCATGTGGTCTGTCTGCATGTCGTGCCAGTTCGACCCGCTGCCATCTCGTCAAGCCTTTGTTGATCTTCTTGGATTGTTCCTCAAGTTTTCTACGAAGTTTTTTGATCTCTTTTTCCATATCCATATTTGAATCACTGGACATGATTTCCATTTCAATAATCTTTTGCTCAAGATCATGAATCGGTTTTTCAAATTCTAAAACTGTTTTTCCCATATTATTTCCCTAAGAACGCCTTGATAATAATTTCCAGATCAAGCAGCCCAGAATGATTGTGGAGGTAATAGTTCAGCAATGAGTACCTCTCCTCTTCACTTAATTGAGACCCGCCACGTACGGATTCAAGACTAAATATACCACGTTTTACTTCCAACTCATTGTCCTTTAATCCTAGTGGGGAACCAACCAGACTCAACTTTCCCCGAATAACCTGAGGAAGCAAGCTTAAATTACTCCAAAAGTTCTCTCGCCCATCGCTGGTAGAATAGACCCGATAAGTCCTGTCAAACAATTCTATTTCTTTTGATATCATCTTGCCTGATTTAACCATCATGCCTTGAAATGGGCGTACCGTAAGCATCATTAAGGGGGCAATAATTAGATCTTCTACGCGTTTTAGAAATCTGGAACCCAGATGAAAATATTTGAAATCCATATCAATGAGCTGAACTGCCTGCAAACTGTCAACCACAGATTTGCCTACGATAAAAGATAGATTCCCTGAAACCAGTTTGATGTTCACTCCACGCTTACTCAGCATCGGTAAATAGGCAAAGATTTGCTTTAATTCAACATCGTCCGAGGTGAAAATGACCTCATCGATATGATGATATTCAACCAGAGCTGGCAGGTCTCGTATGTGGCCAATTACTCTCTCATCGTCACTATGTGAGTCATCCAATCCAACAATTCCCACGGGAGTGTAACCGAGTCCTACATTGGTCATTAATTTGGAAAAAATGTCCTTGGCGCTCGTAAATTCACCAATAACCAACGTCTTCTGAGTACCCAGTTCAAAATTCTCTGTCCGTCTTGAAGAGGCAAATATTCTCCAGGAAGGAATCCAGAGAAGCGCGCCAACATAACTGATCAGCATAACTGTGCGGGAGAACGCATAGTCCTTAAAGAAATAGGTCAGGGTTACATTAATGAGGAAGCCCAGTGATGCTGCCAGTATGGCTCTACTCACTGAATATTTATAAGTTCTGTATAATCCAATACTTGAAATAACAGCCAGCCATGTTCCCAGATATACGGGAAGTACCACCATATAATTTTCAAGCACTTCTAGAGTGCCAAATTTGATATAGATGGCGAAAACAGTTAGAATTAATAGGCCAACTGCATCAAGCAGGAAGGCAACACTATTCTTCCCCAATTTTGTGATAATAGATACCAGATACCTTGCAAATATACCACCGCGGAGAATCCAATGCAGAGGGAAACGGGTGCTTCCCTTAAAATGCTTTTTGGCGAAGATATCCATGGCTCGATAAAAATGAGACATGGTATCCCAGGCTGCTACCTTAGATGATTCACCCTTATAATGGACGATACTGGTATCAGGTGTGTACTGCACTTTCCACCCGGACTCACCAAAGCGGAAACACCAGTCTAGATCCTCACCATACATGAAAAATGTTTCATCCAGCATACCGACTTCCGCCAATGCTGTAGCACGGAGAAACATGCAGGAGCCACTAATCGCTTCTACTTCGTATGCTTCATCAGGATCAAGATGTGTCAGATTGTAGCGACCAAACCATTTTGATTTTGGAAAGAGATTGGCCAGCCCCAGTAATTTTGTAAACGCTACCCAGGGGGTTGGAAAACTGCGCCGACAAGCCAGTTGAAGACTACCATCATCATTTAATATTTTACAGCCCAGCAAGCCTATTTTTGGATCTGAATCCATGACAGCTATTAGTTTCTCAGGTGTGTCTTCCTGGATCAGGGTATCCGGATTAAGCAACCAGATGAATTCTCCCGTTACCTGTTCAATCGCCTGGTTATTGGCTTTTGAGAATCCGAGGTTTTCATTGTTGGCAATCAGGTTTACCTGAGGGAATTCTTTACGCAGCATATCAAGGCTTCCATCCACAGAATGGTTATCCACAACGAATATCTCAGCCTCGATCTTCGCTGTGGCCTTGATAATGCTATCAAGTGCTTGCTGCAGGAAAGCCTTTACATTGTAATTAACAATGACAATAGATAGCTTCATACCAGCAAGGTTTTATGTTTTAGGATTAAATTTTTCCAAAAATGGCCATCATCCGGAGCCACCAGACCCGCCAGATGGCTTCCCGCACAATCGCCTTGGACATTTTGCTCTGACCAACCGTACGATCAGCGAATAAGATGGGTACTTCCTTGACACGGTCAGGTGATTTGCGCCAGGCCCTAAAATTCATTTCAACTTGAAAGGAATAGCCACTGCTGCGCACCTGATCCAATTGGATCTGTTCCAGGAATGGAACCCGCCAGCATTTGAAACCACCGGTGCCATCATTTACAGGCATGCGCGTGATGATTTGTATGTATTTGCTCGCAAAATAGCTGAGCATCAGCCTTCCCAGAGGCCAGTTGACAACACTAATGCCATTTAAATATCTGGAGCCTATGATCAGGTCATTGGTTTCAATTTCCTTGAGAAAAGTTTCAATCACTACTGGATCATGTGAAAAGTCACCATCCATCTGCACCACAGTATCATATTTGTGTTCAATGGCATATTTAAATCCGGCAATATAGGCAGTACCCAGTCCCTGCTTGCCTGCTCTTTCCATGAGATGTAATTCAGGAGTGGTTTTCTGGCGATCTTTGACCAGATCACCAGTACCATCTGGTGAACCATCATCAACAATCAGAATATCGGTTTTAGCATTAAGCGATAAAATCTTATCTATGACGAGTAGAATATTTTCCTTCTCGTTGTAAGTGGGTATAATCGTGAGGTTACGAGACATTCATTTCTTCCTTTAACAGAGCCAACTCATCGCCAATACTCATGATGGGAAACTGCAGCTCATTTTCCAACTTATCACAAATCAAACCACTCCGCATTGGTCTGGGTGCGGCTTGATTCAGGTCGACCGTCGAAATTGCATTAATTAACTCAGAGGACAACCCAAAAGTGTCAGCAATCTTCAATGCAAAAGTATAACGCGACACAACCTCTTTTGATCCAAAATGCCAGATATCCCATGCAGATTTATCCAAGATATCTCTGGTAACAGTGGCTAGCCTGCGTGCATAAGTGGGATTATTATATTGATCATCCACAATGTTGACCGCATTTCCCTGTCTCAGTTCTCCGATAAGCCAATCCACAAAACTACTTTTGAGATCTACGCCATGTCCATACATAACATTAGGACGCACTACCGCTGCATTGGCACTCGAATCAAGCACGGCCATCTCCCCTGCATATTTGGACTCTGAATAGGTCCCCCGAGGATCTCGAGGGTCTTGCTCAGCATAGGGTCCAGCCGTTCCATTAAACACATAGTCGGTAGAAATGTGAATCAGAGGAATGGCAAATTCACAGCATATTTTGGCTAATTCTGCTGGAACCTTGGCATTGACAGCAAAGGCTAAGTCAGATTCAGATTCAGCTCGATCAACATTTGTATAGGCAGCTGTGTGAATCAAGGCCTTGGGTGCAATTTTCTCTACATATGCTTTCAGAGCCGAAGCATCATTCAGGTTAAGCACCTCAACATTAACACCTGAACCAGCCTGATAAATACCCGGGTTAATATCTAAACCATATATGTCATGGTCATGGGCAAACTCTTTTACCAGATTCTGGCTGAGCATCCCATTTATTCCTGTAATGAGTAAACGATTCTTCAAACGCCAATTCCTTTGTTATTCCTGATCCTAAATAGGTTTTAATCTGTTTCGTATACTTTTGTATCGAAGGTTCTAAAAATTGTTTCCATCTGCCTCAGATAGGGGATTTTTGCTTTGTCAGGTGCATGAACAATTCCCATAAGCAGGTAGACTCTATCTTTTGTGGGTTCATAAAAACCATAAGCCATAAGCGGGCCACCCTTGACTTCCTCCTTGGATTGCCATAAGCCATAAAACTTATAAGCAGAATACTCCTTAAGCCAGAATGGTTCCATGGTGAGGTAATCTTCATTCAACTCAGTGCTGCCCATTTTTTCAGTCAAGGTGGTTTTTAACAAACTATTTAATTGTTGCTCCAGTGTAGTGGAATCATCTGGTGTACTCCAGCTTACAGACAACCACCGGTATGGAAAATCACGACCAAGCCAGACCAACTGCTTTTCAGCATCATTCTCAATCTCCACATAATCGTGCATCATTCTCAGATAATATCCATGCTGATTGAAATACTTTTCAGCCAGTTCAAATTGCTCACCGGAGCGATAGACAAAAGCGGTTGAACGTTGATACATCTGCCTTTCATAGAAGTCAAATATTTCATCCTGATTCACTTTGAGACGACTTCGGATGTCAGCCAGATTATTCCCAGCTACCACAACTAACGCCTGCCCCAGGGCATAGGCATCAGCCTGATGATAGTAGCCCCTGGGGTCCCTACGCAATTGCTTCAATGTGGTGTCAGGCAACATCGACTTCACCTGTTTGGTGACACTGCTATAGGACTCCATTCGTGTAATTATGAGGATATTCTTATTGTGAATATTCAGGTTGAGATCTTCAGAATCAATCCTGTGAAAGGTGTACAGAGTTTCAGTACGGGGCGTTTTGAACACCTTGCCAAGGGTTTCTGCCAGGATTGGTTCACAAGCTTCCCAATTTTCATCTTCACACACGACAGTTATTACATGATCGTAGCCGACGGCTTTTTCCATGGGTCGTTCGCAGGCCTGGAAACCAATGATGACCACCAGAACTAAAATTCCCCACTTAGCTTTCATATTCCTCATAAGATCACTCCCCATTCTAAAAGATTCGTGCCTATAGTTTGAATCTATGATAATCCTTTGCCACTAACAGGAATTAATCATTTAAAATTGAAAAATCTGCGAGTCCCTCGGATACCGATACCGAGATAACTTTCACCCGTACCGGATCACCCAATCTGTAGGTTTTCCCATTCCGTCTGCCGCTAAGGGCATAATTCTCCTCCTGATAGTCATAATAGTCATCCACCAGGCTGGCGGCATGGACCAGTCCATCCACAAATGACTCGGCCAGTTCTACAAAAAAGCCGAAATGCAAAACTCCTGAAATGACACCATCAAACTCATGCCCGATGCGTTTACTGAGATACTGAAGTTGTTTCATTTTAATATGGTCTCGCTCAGCCTCAATAGCCACACGCTCACGTTGCGAGCAATGTTCAGCCAGTTTATCTATAGACTTAAGTGAAGGAGGTGCATCATCATTTTTTTTTGAATATTTCTTTAACAGCCTATGAACTGTTAAATCGGGATAGCGCCTTATGGGTGAAGTAAAATGGGTATAGGCTCCAAATGCCAGGCCAAAGTGACCCTTATTGTCAATTGAGTATTTGGCTTTGGTCATAGACCGCAAGGCAACCTTTTCGATGAAGTGACGATAGGGGCTCTCCCGCACAGCCTCAACCAATGCCTGATAATCCATGGGCTTCACCGGTATTGAAATTTTATGAGGTATTTTGAGACGAATCAAAATGTTCTGCAATTTGGTGGTGTCATCTGCCGATGGAGATTCATGAATTCGATACATGCCCGGTGCTTTAGTCTTTTTGTTCACTCGTGCCAGGTACTCAGCGGTTACCCGGTTGGCAGCCAACATGAATTCTTCGACGAGGCGATGGGCGGTGAGACGTTTTGATGGTTTGATGTCATGTGGAAAACCATTTTCATCCAGGACAATGATAGGTTCAGGTAAATCCAGATCAATACTTCCCATGGCCTTTCGATTTTTGAACAAAATCTTTCTCAAGGCTTCCATTTCATGAATATGACCAGCCAACTCATGTGTCTTCCCATGAATAATCGATTCAACTTCCTCATAGGTGAAGCGCTGGCTCGAATGAATAACTGAAGGGACAATGCGGTAGTTATTGATTTTTCCATCTCTACCAATATCCATGAGACAGGACATACTCAGACGATCGATTCTGGGTTTAAGGGAACATAGATCCGATGCCAGTTTCTCAGGCAGCATGTGGATGGCTGATCCCACAAGATACACGCTGGATCCTCTTTTCCTGGCACCCCTGTCGATGGGACTCCCAGTGGTCACATAATGGGAGACATCAGCGATATGAACACCCAACGTCCACCCCTTATCATTGCTCTCAATGGAAACAGCATCATCAAAATCCTGGGCCGTCTCCGGATCGATGGTAAAACAGACAAGATCTCTCAGATCTTCTCTATGCTCCAGTTCACTGGTAACGCTCTCCTGTGAGTAGGACTCTGCTTGGATCAGTGCTTTTTCGGACCATTTGGTGGGTAAATCGTGGGCCCTGACGATCAATGCGATATCTAAACCTGGATCCCCTGGATAGCCCAGAACATCCGTAATCTGCACCAATGGCTCAGGATGTCCCAATTCCCAGCTGACAAGCTCAACGGCTACGATGTGCCCATCATGTATTTCACCCGGTTTTTCATGCTGAACAGCAAAACGCACCCTGATACGCTTGTCCTCAGGAATGACCCATTCACCAAATCGATCGTGCTGATACACTCCCACGAACTGAGTTTGATGTCTTTGAATCACTTCAACAATTTTTGCCTCAGGTTTATCCCCTGACATTTTCTTCAAAATCTGAACCCGGACGAGATCAAGATGAAATGCATGCTGCATGTGTTGCGCACGAACAAAAACCTCGCTGCCATCTCTCAGCTCTACAAATCCAAATCCCCTTGATGTAACTGCAAGCTTACCGGTTTTCTGGATTTGCTTCGGTTTAAAGGCGTATTGATGGCGGCCACGATGTTCGATACTACCATTGCGGGCCAACTCAATGAGTACGATTTTTAAATTTCGATAATCTTTTTCACGAATTCTAGTAGCCTTCAGTAGCGTGCGGGGTTTGTACCAGCGTCCCTGATTCTGTTTTAGAACATCGAATAGCTTCTTTTCTATTAACGATCGATCCATGAGATTCCTCCTGCATATTCGATATGCAAAAAACTGTTTCTGAAAGCAATGCCCTCATGGCTGGCGAGGATGATTCGGATCGGACCGCGACCACTGGCCAACTGCACACCTACACCATAGCCATTCATGCTGCGAATTGAATTATCATGGTAATATATCCCCACATCGAACAAAGCAAGCAATTGAGACCCGGCTCCAAGTTGAAAATGAATATCATGTTGCAGACTGATAGTGGAGGGACTTCTGACAATATTTTCTTCATATCCCCGAACACTGGAGATTCCACCCAAAGGGTTCAAAATAGAGGGATCGGTCTCTACTTGAGATTGATTTTGAATGATCCAGGATGAGCGTTGTGAGATATATAGTTTGGGCAACAATACTTGCTCTGCTTCCGTCCGCAACTCAAACCGCCGCATGGATGAAGGCTCAAAATTAATTTGTTGCTGCAAAGAGGAACGTAGAGAAATTCCCTTGTGGTTAGTGCGATCAAGATTGGTTTGTCTAAATCCCAAGCCCAACATACGTCGATGCTCAGCATTCCATTGTGGATTTGCTTGAGCCCCTGAGTGGGTAATTAATGACTGGTAATATTGATATTCAAAGATCAGCGATTTATCCCAATCAAGGCTCCAACTGAGACCCACACCACTCTGGACCGTTTGATAATTACCATCGATGACTTCCCTCTCAAAATTTAGAGCACCTGCAAGTGGGATATCAAATATCCAGGGATGTTCATATCTCAGGGAGAGTAACTCTGAATTGGTCTTCAAGCGCTTCCATTCCAGGGAGATGCCTTTGCCCTTTCCATCCAGGTTTGGCGCATACAGACTAACCTGTCCATACCAGGCAAGGGTATCAGCAGTTGCGCTACGATTAAAACTGGCCAGGGCTTCTGCATTCAGCTCAGGCTTTTCGTGAATGGTGTAATCCAGGTGATAGGTAGCGAACCGGTCTTTCGAGATCCGGACATCTCCCCTTTTCCTGTATCCTAAATTTGAGATTCTTCGTTCTGCATGGCCTAGATCAGTGGATTCAAGAAATGCCGCACCCAACATGAATTCGCGCATGACATATCGTTCATCTTTTGGTGACAAACCTGAGAAATGAATTTGAGATATTTTTGTAACAGGACCCTGATCAATTTTAATGAAGAGCAAGTTAGAATCACTTTCACTAGCTGATAACTTGACTTCCGCATCCCAATATCCCAACGACTGGTAGTTGCTTAGCTCTACATCAATCATTCTATTTAGATTTGATACGGGTACATTTATCGTATCACCTGGTTGTTCCCCTGCAAGGACAACTCTCAAATCCTGAGCCTGGATCAAGGTCACAATTAATGTTAGCGTGATAAATATTTGCTGCAGCCTGACCATTAAAAGTGCGTCCTTGCTTCAACACGCATGAATTGTTCAGCCTGGTTGTCACCACGCTTCTGGAGACTGTAGTTTAGCGATACCTGAAAAATACTTGAGAAGGTGTAGCGGCCATTCAGTGTGTATTTCCAGTTCTCTCCGGGTTGTCTTCCGGAAAATACTGAGTACGGGATCCCCTCTACCTCTGCATGGATCCGGGACAGTATGACCTTTTGATCTAGCCTACCTCTGCGATTCAAGCTCAGATTATAGTCTGCGCCAAGATATTCCTCCGTATAGACTTTGTCCTGATACAGGTCTTCCACCTGTGAGTACCTGAGCATCAATTTTACGCGCTGTTGTGGATTAATAGTATAGCTGTGCTCAAGATTGGGCCTGATTGATCGCCAATCCTCAGCGGCCAGCGTATTGTACTCAACCTGACGTTGCCTTTCCTCATAAATAATGCTGAGCTTGCTGGAATGTTGCGGATTCAAGATCAGCTCACCATCAAGGGTGTGGGATACAAACTGGTTTTCCTCTTTGCCATAATTGTATAGTGCAGAACTATTGTCCGTAGTTTTCCCGGTATAGTTAAATCTAGTTAGGGAGGTTATTTTGCCAGTCAAATAGTTCAGGTGCAAACTTTGTAAGACATTCCCCTGAATCTCTGCATCACTATTGACCTGCAATTTACGTCTGGTCTCAAGATCAAGTCGACTCTTAAATCCCCGTACACCGGGCTTCCCATATTCAAGTGTTTTGAAGTCAATTCTGGTTTTATGCTCATATTTTCTAACCTGTTCTTCAAAATCAGAATATGCTCTCTGTCTGATGAAACGCCCACCGGGAGTAGGGATATAATCCAGAATCAAAGGATCATAGCTGTAATTACCATAACCGGTGTCAACCTCCAGATAGTGATACTCATATCTGGGTATATGCTCTTCATCGATGACATATTTCTCCATGAATTTGATACGGTCATCCCAGGCCTTACCCTTCATCTCAATATCTCCCAGGTAGTACCTGGTCATTTGGGTGCTATCATTGAGATGTTCACGATACTTGAGCTTAACCAGACCTTCACTGTTTAAAAACTCTGCAAAAGCATATTCACTGGCCCAATCATGCCGCTGATCAGTCCATTCAGACAGCTTTGATACAGCAAGAAAAGATTCAGCTGCATTTGTGAATCGATAATCCTGGCGATTGTTATAGCTCAAAACGAGGTTGTGAACATCGGACCAGGCATACCCCAGGCCAGCACCCATACTTACATGATCGTTGGACGTATATAAAGATGTGGTTGCGGCATCTTCGATGTCCAGATTCAAATTTCCGGTAACTTTTCCAACCTTTAGGTCGGTTTTCAAAGCGTGCTGTTGGCTTACCTGGTTGGCGTGGGAGGTAATGGAGCTTGCAACCCTCAATGACACTGGAGCGTGAGGCGCAGTTCCACCCTCAAATTGCAGTTGTTCACCTTTAACACTACCATCTCGAGTTAGCCTGGAGGTGGTCCCTCTGGCATAGTTTCTATCCATGCGCCCCAGACGAAAGGTGGCATAGTTGAGGTGCTCCTCCTCTTCAATGCGGGGCGTGATCTGCCATTTGCGGTAGTATTCGTTGGTCTCTACTGCATCATGTGTTACAAAACCGCCCGCATAATGTTTATCTCCCAGACGAAGCGCTAAGATTTTGCCATTTGCATTCAAGTTGGCATCCCAACCAAGTCTATGTGGCGAGTCAATTTGAGAAGCATAGAGGTTTTTTATAGAATTGGAAATACCCAGATCCAGATTTACTCCCAAAATACCTTTTTGAGCCTGACCTGTTATTGACAAAACAGTATTGGATTGTGGTGCGATATAGCGCTGGGCCGGTAGGTATTCACCTTTAAGGGTATCATGCACAAAAAAATCCCCTGCAGTGCCTATCTCTTTCCGATAAATACCACTTGATTCCCCCACAAATGTGAATGTCACTGAATAGTCTCCCAAACCGGGGCCGACATAGACCAGTACATCTTCAGTGTTCAGATTGTATTCACCATTCAATGAATCATGGTTCACACCACTGACCCAGGTGGTTTCCACAGTATCAGCCAGGCCATTAAATATGGATTCTAATTGATCCGAATCGATAGCGCCCAATGGATTGCGCTGATCGTCCTTAAATTGCTGCCAGGAGGCCGACAAATAAAAAGGGGATGCATCTCTCTCACCATATGATATACCACCGCTCAAGAGTTGTTTACCAAAAGAATAAGAAGCCAGATAGATATCTGGGACGTACTCGTATTCAACACTGATCCTGGAGTTGGAGGAAAGAATATGTTTCTGGGTGAAACTTATCTCGGCTGCATTGTAATCGATAATGTAATCATCTTCTGCACCTCGCTGCATCAGGCGGTCGTCCAGTTTAACATTTTCGGAACCGGCCAGAACAATGATAAACTTCTCTCCGTTTTTACCCGTCAGCCGATAAGGCCCCTGCTTACCGTCCTTTCCCTCGATTTGTTGTAGATGATATTTGCCATAGCTGAATCCCAGTGCTGTTTTCGCAGTAATTTTTCCTGACCTGCCTTCAATATTCAACCCTTCAATAGAACGACGGGTATGCCCAAATCTGCCGTTATTGAGCTGCAAATCCAGATCTCCAATGGAGGCATTCAGATCAGGTCCATCGATACGTATCAATACGCGATCAAAGTCATTGAGTCTACGTGTATTCCCAATGGGTTGTAGCGGAGAGGTTTTATCTGTCAGCACACCGGAGACCATGTAATTGTCACTCAAAGACCCCTTGATCTTTAAATACATGCTGGATTGTAAAGCAACTGATGCATTGCTGGAAACCTGTATGCCGCGACTGATACTCCCCGTAGCAGATAATCCGCTTTCACTTCGGGCTTCCGCAGGGGGCAAAAGGTTAGAATTAAGGGCAGAACTGCTGTCAGTTCTTGGTGTATACGCCGGATATGACAATGTCCATGTGCCTGGATACCTCAGTGTATCACCATTTAATACGAATCTAATTGAATCGGCGACAACTGGCTTTTCCTGAATGCTGCTCGTGGTATCAGCCCAAAGCGAGTGAAACACACTCAATACTATGAGAATAGCGATTACCGTGTTTTTATTGGTGAACCTGATGTCCCTAACCTCGCCAAAGCTTAAATTGTGTCTATCTATTGCCTATCATCCAAGGAGCGAACGTTTAGCAATTGGATTTCGTTCCAATCGGAACTGCAAAAGATAGCTTACCAGGAATCTGCTAAAATGAGAAAATTATATATTATGTGTGTGTAAACGCTGATCCCATACCCTCGAAAATAGTACAGCGTACCCAAAAGGATACCCCCCAGAATGCGTTGAGCGAAGATTGGGAATTGATAGCTTTCCATAAACAGATGAAAACCTGCAAATACGATCGCCGCCAGGATTATTGCAATAACTACAGACCATTTGCCGACAATATTCAGCCCCTGTTCAAGGATCACCATCAAAGCGCCAATCAGTACCAGTCTGAAGATCAATTCTTCAAATATGCCTGCCCCTAAAGCCAGATTCATATTGGCCAATTTGTCCTCGAGTCGCAAAATTTGTAACGGCAAGCGGGTGAACAGTTGCATCGATGTAAAAAGCAGAGCTCCCCAAAAAATACTCTCCAGCAGCATATAGATATAATAGTTAGCGTGAATGCCGGGACGTTTCTCAATTCGGTAACCTCTCACCATCACCACAATGAATGCGCCGACCAATATTGCGGATATGAGATACGGATTGGTTAAATGAATCGTGTCAAAAAAACTGCGTAGCAGGATCTCACCACTGTTACGCAGTTCAAAGAATGAATCCCTGAAAAGGATCAGATTGCCAAATTCATAAATTGCCAGAACTGGTAATGTAAGGATAAGGCTGTAGTGGAGCGTTCGAGAGCTGTTCAGATACTGACGAAATGCTGAAACCTTCTTAGCCATCAATCAGACCCATAGTTTTGATGATTATAGACATCTTCCACTGCCATAAACAATCTGTTTAACCCGATTTTCAGTGCAAGATAGGAAAAGTTTTTGAACCAACTGTTTTCAGACTTAATCGTTTAATTTGAGCACAGCCAGGAAGGCTTCCTGAGGAACTTCAACACTCCCGACCTGTTTCATGCGCTTTTTACCAGCCTTCTGTTTTTCAAGTAGTTTTCTTTTACGAGTGATATCTCCACCATAGCATTTGGCCGTGACATTTTTCCGTAGTGCCCTAACTGATTCCCGGGCGATAATTTTTTGACCAATGGTACCCTGAATTGCCACCTCAAACTGTTGTCTGGGAATTAACTCTTTGAGCTTCAGGCATAGTTTTCGAGCATGATCGTAGGCTTTTCCCCGGTGTACGATTTGTGATAGTGCATCCACACGCTCACCAGAAATCAGAATGTCAAGCTTTACCAGGTCACCTTTGCGAAAATCGATAGGCTCATAATCAAAGGAAGCATATCCCCTGGAAGTACTTTTTAATTGATCATAAAAATCAAAGATGATTTCAGACAGCGGAATTTCAAAATATATCTGAACTTTGGATTCATCCAGATAGTGGGTGGATTTGTAAATACCCCGTTTGTCGATAATCAATTTCATAAGATTACCGATATAGGTAGGTGGAGTTAACACCTCCGCAGCAACATAGGGTTCTTCAATTTTATCAATATCTCCGGTCTCAGGTAGATCGCTGGGCTTGTCCACCATACTGAAGGTCTCGTCGCGATGAATAACTTTGAACTCGACGTTGGGCTGTGTGGTAATAAGATCTATTGCAAATTCGCGTTCCAGACGTTCCTGTACAATTTCCATATGCAACAGACCGAGATAACCCACGCGAAAACCGAAGCCCAAGGCACCGGATGTTTCGGGCTCCCAGGTTAGAGCTGCATCATTGAGATTCAATTTTTCAAGCGCCATTCGCAGATTGCTATAATCGTCTGATACAATGGGGTAAACTCCTGAGTAAACCATGGGTTTTACCTCACGGTAGCCCGAAAGTGGTTCCTCGGCTCCATGCTTAGCTGAAGTGATCGTATCTCCCACTTTGATTTCACTGATATCTTTTATGTTGGCAATGATATAGCCAACATCTCCAGCCCGCAGGAGGTCACCTTTAACCTTGGTCAGCTTGAAATAGCCAAGTTCAGCGACTTCATATTCTTCCTTACTGGCCATGAAGCGCATGATCTCTCTCGGTTTGAGTTGCCCTTCAAGCACTCTGACATAAGCAATAGCACCACGATAGGCATCATATGTACTGTCAAAAACCAGTGCCCTCAATGGTACATCGTCATCCCCCTGGGGTGCGGGAATTTTTTCAACGATGGCTTGCAGAATTTCATGAATTCCGATATCGGCCTTGGCAGAGGCCTGAATGATTTCATCCTCATCACAGCCTAAAAGATCAACGATCTGGGATTGTACATTTTCAACCTGTGCGGCTTGCAGGTCGATTTTATTAATAACTGGAATGATCTCAAGACCACTCTCAACCGCCAGCATGGCATTACTTACCGTTTGGGCTTCGACCCCCTGAGCCGCATCAACCAGCAGCAAGGCACCTTCACAGGCTTCCAGACTGCGTGATACTTCATAACTAAAATCTACATGCCCGGGGGTATCAATGAGATTCAGGGTGTATTCCACCCCATCATCAGCGGTGTATCTGACCTGAATCGGATGCGATTTAATGGTGATGCCACGTTCTCGTTCCAGATCCATATCATCCAGAACCTGATTCATCATCTGTTTATCTGTCAGTGTATGTGTTTCTTCTAAAAGGCGATCAGCCAGAGTGGATTTGCCATGGTCAATGTGGGCAATGATGCAAAAGTTTCGGACGTCAGTTCTTATCATAGGGCGCAATATACGCTTGAATGATCGGTATCAAACAGGAAGGGCAAATATGCCTGAAATGGGGCCAAATTGAAAAGGGTTGGACTGGTTTAAAATTTCAGGAAGAAACTATTTCCACCAGCAGGGGATTCTGCTATACCGACTTCTGCATCATGTGCAACGGCAATTCGCTTAACAATCGCCAGACCAAGGCCTCTGCCCTGCTTTTTACCTTTAGCCAACTGTATGGATCTCTCAAAAATAGCTTGCCGTTTGTCCTCTGGAATGGCGACACCATGATCTTCAACTTTAAAAACGACACGACCATCAATAACCTCCAGGATCACATCGATAATGCCACCTGCAGAGGCATATTTGATAGCATTGCTGATATAATTCTTTGGGATTTCAGAAATTATATGATTTGCAGTAACCATTTGGGTTTCTGGCAAGTGGAGATTGATTGTCATTCCGGCTGTGGCCAGCATTGAATTGAATTCAAGCACAATATTTTCAAGTATGGGAACCAGGTCGATGTTTTCCTGCGATATCTTCTCACCGATGCTCAACTTGGATAGTACAGTAGCATTCTCGATCACCTCCATGAGGGATTCACTACTTCCCTGGAGTAACTCAAACAATTCATTGCCATCATCTTCAGCAATGAGCATTTCCACGATGGAACTAATAACACCAGCAGGGTTCCGCAGATCATGAGTAATCACATCCAGGAGCAATTCCTTCATGCCATTGGCATTGGTAAGTTCCTCAGCAAGCTCCCTGAGTGCATTATCCTTGCGAGCACGATCAATGGTTAGAGCCACCTGACCCGCCGCCATATCTAGTAAGCGAACATCTTCAGTATCGTAGTGTGTTATACCATCATACTCCTGGAGTACAAGTGCACCGATAACCTCATCCTTTACCTTGAGAGGGATGCCCAGCCAGACACTGGGGACATCTCCCTTGAGCATAATGTGACCACTACCAATAAGTTCGCGTATTTCATCCTGTTTTACATGGAGCGTCTTGCCCGAGACAATGGTTCTGGCTGTGAGCGAGGTTTCTTTATCAAACGGTATGCTCTCCGGCATACCAGGATTGTGGCCATCTCGATCAAAGGGGAAATACAAAGTATTGTTGTCTTTGTTTAAAAGAGCCATGAAAAAATTACTGGTGCTAATAATTTCACTGATATAGAGGTAAATTTTTTCATAGAGCTTGGATACATCCTGGGCCTGAATTGCGGCAGAAGTGATCTCATAGAGCACATCTTTTAATTTCTGGTTTTTTATGGCCAGATCTTCCTCTGCTTTTTGGTTGCTGATATCTTCTTTCAGGGCAACAAAGTGAGTGATCTCATTATGAGCATTGCGAATGGGTGAAATCGAGGCTTTCGACCAACAAAGCTCACCATTCTTCTTCTTGTTGATTACCTCACCAGTCCAGACGTTTCCACTCTTGATCGTTTCCCAGAGATTTGCGTAGAAATCTCTACCATGAAGCTCTGATTTGTAAACTCGTGGGTTCTGTCCAAGTACTTCATTGGTATCATATCCCATAGTTTCAGTGAAGTGTGAGTTCACATACTCAATTTTACCCTCGAAATCAGTGATTACAGTCATTACTGGACTCTGATCAACAGCCTGACTCAACTTTCTCAATTCAAGAGTCGCTAAATTTTGATCTGTAATATCAAGAATGTGTCCTGTACTTTTAACAACCCCAGAACTGTCAGTGTAGGAATTGGCTGAAATGATAAGATCACGTACACTGCCATCTGGCAGCAGAATATCAAACTCATAGTCGCTAGGGGGCTGCTCCCCGGCCTGACGATCTTCATAATTTGCTACTACGTAATCTCGGGAAGAACCCAGGAACTCTGGGAACTCATGATCAATGATCTCCTCTCTCGATCGTCCGAATATTTCACAGAAACGATCATTTACGTATACAAATTTGTATTCGTTATCAATCAGGTATATGCCTGTAGTCGACTGCTCAACGATAGCCTTGATGTGCGCTTCTGACTCTGCAATCAACTCCTGTGATCTCAGCCTTTCCTGCTTCAACATCAGATTACTGATACGCTGAGAAAAGAATTGTGATATGTCTGCTATGACCAACTCTTCTCTGCTATAGTCTGGTGCTTCAAATCCCCAGGTATAGCCAAATATTCCAATCACCTCATTTTCAACAATCATGGGAGTGTAGAACGATTCCTCTTCCAGAATTGCGGTCATGATCCGGTCACGCATGATTGGTTTTTGTGGGCCAAATTTAAAAGCTTCCACCTGCTCACAATATTTTGTGAAAGACATATCACTGAGGGATTCTGAATTGCTTTTTGATACTTGTCCATCTAAAAACCAGAACATGACCCAATATTTCCCAAATAGTGCGGACTGCTGGAGAATTTCATCAAATTGAACCAAGTTTTGACTCAGTGTATCTGAAGGTTTTATGCCGCTCAGAATATGATCCTTGGTCCGTAAAAGATCATTAACACGCAAAACAGATTGATCCTCAGCAAATCTGGATAAGGCAATTCGTATCATAGTATGGGCGGCTTGATCATCCACGGGTTTGTGTAAAAAACCATAAGGATCTGCGTTTTCAAGAGCCAGAGTAATATGTGCATCATCACCATAGGCAGTGGCAAAGATGACTGGAATGGCTTGATTCTCATGTATCAGTCGCGCTGTTTCTATCCCATCAATATTTCCTCTGAGCTGGATATCCATAATAATGATATCAGGATTTTTTTCCAAAGAGAGTGCGATCGCATCTTTCCCAGTACCTGTAATCCCGACAACTTCACAATTGTGTTGTTCCAGACGGATAGACAAATCTTCCGCGGCCAGTCTCTCGTCCTCAACGATGAGTATGCGATATTTTTTTATTATGTCACTCATGCTCTATTTTAAAATATCCTTGCCAACCTTAATGTCGCTGGAATGAAAGGCGTCATCAAATGGCACACTTCCCCAGCCCTCATAAGTATCGTCAAATTAGCCGATTTCTGAAATAAATTTCAGAAGGCGTTGACTGGCTTTTCCATCCCATCCGGGAATGGGGATACCATCGATCCTGTCACCCTCCATGATTGCAAGTATTTTTTCGCGTATGCTGGCGATATCCACTCCCACGAGTGTATTGGTTCCCCTGCTTAGCGTGACTGGACGATTACACGCCAGTCCCAACGTGAGACACTGAACACCCAGGATACTGGTTTCTTCCTGAAGCCCTTGTGAGTCAGTGATCACCAGAGCGGCATTCTTTAACAGCTTTAACATGTCATGATAATTTTGTGAAGGGATAAATTGCAGGTTGTCAGTAGTCTCAAGCATTATTTCCGGCATTTCTTCCAGTACCAGGGCGGTCTTAGGATGAAGGACAACATAAACCCTTAGTTGCTCAGAAAGGCCTTCCAGCATTGTGAAAAGTGATACCATAAAATCACGGGCATACAGATTATGGTCATGATGGACGGTAACTATGGTGTAGGAACCACTATCCAACCCATATCGATCTAGAACGGTACTATCCTCAGCATGACCCAAGTTCATGAATACTGCATCTGAACGTAAATTTCCGATTTCGATCATGCTGCGATTATCATAACCCTCTTTAATCAGATTGATCACATCCTCCTCACTTGAGGTGAAGTGAAAGGTGGAGAGACGGTCGATGAGCATATCATTTTGTTCTTCAATGAGACCCAACTCTTGAGAACGAGTTCCAGAATCGATATGAGCGATGGGCAACTTATAACGCGAGGCCACCTGTGCACAGGCCAATGCAGAGTCAGAATTCCCCAAGACCATCACGGTTTCAGGCGGGTCAGTACGGAGTTGGTTCTCATAGGCTACCATGATAGATGCCAAAGTTCCAATTCCCTGAATCGGAGAAATATCCAGGTAACTGTGGATGGGCTCCAGATCCAACTGCTTGATGTGATCGTGGCTTAATTCAGGATCATAATGCTGACCGGTATGAATGTAGCGAATATCAAGTGATTCACTAAAATCCTGGGCACTGGTATTTAAGGCAGCTGCGATTATGAAGTCAGGTCTAACACCAACGATAACATCTATTTTTCTCATATAATTTCCTTTTCGACCACAACCTAACTCATATCCATATGTTTAAAACGAATAATTCAGACTGAGTGTGTAATTTCGAGTAGCCCCAGGCCAGTAATAGCCGCCCCAGTACTCATAACCATAGGTGGCATATCGGGTATCAAAAACATTGTTGATTTTGAGGTGAGTATCAATGTTGAATATGCTATAAAATAGAGATACATCAGTTAGCAGATATTCCGGGATTGCCAAATCCTCGGTATTCATGAAATCAATGTATTGTTTGCCGACATATTTAGCCGAAAGTGCGGTTTGAAAGGATGGTCCCAACTCATACCTGATCATGCCATTGGCCAGAACACCAGGAACATTAATGAGACTCTTTCCACTGAAGGTGCCTTCCTGAAATTTATTTTCTGAAAAAGTCCCATTGACACTGATATGGAGATGTTCAGATAGTGTTGTCCTGGCATCTATTTCTATGCCCTGATGCCGGGTGAGGTTTGCAGTTTCTACATCAAAACTACCGTCCTGAAAATCATAGATATCACTCAATAATTCATTCTCATAATCTATTTGATACAGGTTAAGGGCGAATTGGTGCTGACCTGAGAACCAATTGGCACCAATCTCCTTATTTGTAACCCCTTCAGCAGGTGCAAGTGTTGGTGTACTCCAGACATCGTCTGCCTCTATGATCTGCGCATCAGCAGGTTCCTTCTGGGCCGTTCCAATCCCTGCAAAGACACTTAAACCAGGTGAGAAAGCATAACGCAAACCGATCCTGGGATTAACAAATTTCCAGTCAGCGGACAAATCGACACCAGGTGCATGACCAATGGTTTCCTGATCCAATTGCCACCAGATGCCCTGTGCCCGTAAATCCAGGCTGGTGGTCATTTGTGGAGTGATGCGATAGAGAAAATGCCCAAAGGCTGTTACAAGTTGTTTTTGACCTTTATAGGAGTAGTATTCATAAACATCAGGCAGGGTTGCCGCCAGTTCTGGATCACTCACATTGCTAACCTCGCCAAAATGATCTCCCACATAGTTGCGCAATTCAATACCCAGATCACTTCTCCAGTTCGTGGATTCGTACGTCCAGACCGGTGTAATTCCATAATAGATATTGTTAATCCATTTTTTGCGGAGAAAATCCACCTCCAAGTTTAACTCAGTTGTATCATCATAGGCATCAGCTACATCTAGGTTGTAGCTATAATAATCTCTACCATACTTTTCAACTTCATAAAAACCCGTACCCTTAACCAGATACACCACATTACGCAGCATGGAGTGGGGGTTAAAATTATAGGTTGTATTGAGTGAGTATATCTGTTGTAGATAGTCATCTGTAAAGGGCACAGTCCAGGACATCTTCGATCGGCGGAGCTCTTCATCATTCAGGTACTCCTGACTCACTCCATCCCATTGCAAAACGCTGAGTTCCTTGCCTATGACTGCACGAAACTGATTGGTTAGACCATTTCCTCTGTGCTCGACACCAAAAGTGAGAGACTGTTGTTCTGAACGGGAATCGACGCGATAGCCATCAGAATTCAGCAGGGATCCACGCAGGGAAAAATTCAGGTTCTCACCAAACCTGGTCCCTGAGTCATAGGCCAAGCGATATTTGCTGGTGTTATAAGAGCCACGTAGTGCAGTGAGCTTAACTTGCTCCGTTTCTGATTTTATGCGGGTATTGATGTTGATAGATCCACCAAATGCAGTTGCGCCATAAAGCGAGCTGCCGACGCCCCGTTGTATTTCAACATCATCTGCACCACTGAGGATATCACCATGATCCACCCAGTACACTTGATGACTCTCATTATCATTTAGCGGTACATTGTCCAGCATGACAGAAATTCTACTCTGGTCAAAACCGCGAATGGATACATATGAATAGCCCGTACCATTGCCTGACTCACTATAGGCATGAACACCAGCCTCAGAGCTAAGTATCATCGGAACATCCTCTACTGAGTAGCGCAGACCTATTTCCTCGCTTTCCAGGATCGAATAAGCCACAGGTGAGACACCGGGAATTACCCTGGTGGACGTAACATTGATGCTCTGCCCCTCAAGGATAGTTGGCTGAAGCAATATATTATTACTAGCCTCATGAGCTGACAATTCTAGTGTTTCGTAACCAATACAGCGAACAGTAACGCTGTTGGTATCGTCTATCAGAAGTACGAAATTTCCACTTAGGTCTGTAATGGCCCCAGTTTGATTGGTAAAAATTTCAACTCCTGGAATTCCAGAACCAGATTTCCGGTCAATGGCTTGACCACTGATTTGAATGGGTTCGGCTAGAATTACTGTGGTGAAAAATAAAAGAAGAAGTGAAGCAAAGAGCGGTTTGGTAGACATATTTTCTCCCTACGCTGGCATGATCCAGATCAGGTTCAGAGGGTTTGATCTCAGCCTGGACTCCTGTGGAGTCACCAGGCACCCCGGTTATCGCTGGAATATAGGTTTTATGTTATGGATGAGGTAAAAAAAATGCCATCGATTCGATGGCATTTCAAATTATTTATGCTGCGGGAGCTTAGCCAATAACGGCATCTACCTTGGCTGTAATCTGAGGTTTCGGTACAGCACCGACTAGCATCTGAGCAACCTCACCATTTTTAAAAATCAGAAGACTAGGAATACTGCGGATACCATATTTTTGTGCAACCGCAGGGTTGCCATCCACATCCAATTTGCCAACTTTTAACTTTCCCTCGTATTCTTTTGCAATCTCTGCAACTACTGGAGCTACCATTTTACAAGGCATGCACCAGACCGCCCAAAAATCTACCAGCACAGGTAATTCAGAGTTGATAACTTCATCATTAAAGTTGCTATCAGTAAATTCTTTTACATTTTCAGCCATTATCTCTCCCTTGGCGAACAATTCATTTTTAAAAACCTAAAGAAGATAGAATCATCGTCAGGTATGTCAAGAACAAGAGTTCCTAAATTACACTATGCTTTGATCCAACGCATAATCTCGGTTAGATTTACCCGTTTCCCGTACAACAGAATTCCTGTTCGAAAGACCTTTGCAGAAGCACGAATACCGCCATATACGCTTATGGTCAGAATGATTAACGTGCTCATAACCTGGAAGACCGTTGTCTCTCCCACTGCTATTTTTATCATCATGAAAAAGGGTGTGACTGGTGGGAAATAGCATAGGACGTTAACCAGCGTTGAATTAGGATTCTCAATAACCAGTGTCCATAGGAGTGCGGGAATAATCGCGATAAAGGTGATGATCTGAATAGCCTGTTGTGCTTCCTGCTCTGAATCGAACAGCGCTCCTACACCAATATAGATTCCAGCATAGAGCAGGTAGCCAAGGATGAAATATGCAAAATAGAGTAAGCCAATTATGGGAGTGATCAGCGAGAGGTCATAGTAATGCCCGGCGACCACTCCTAGCGTGAGATAGATTGCGGACTGGGTTAACCCCAACAGCCCCAGCCCCAGGATCTTACCCCCCATAAGGTCATTGTAACTCACAGTTGAAAGCAGGACTTCAATAACACGGGATGAGCGTTCCTCAAGAACGGCTCGGAGTAGGAGCTGTCCACCAGTAAAAATTCCTATAAGCAGGAGGAACATAAATATGAAGGGTGCAATATAATCGGCAATCAGTTCATCCTGCTCGCGCTTTTCTGTGGCTCCGACATCATAATGGGTAACATCAATATCAAAGAAGAGTGCCTCAATTACCTCCGGGGACAGTTGAAACTGTTGGGTCTTGTCCTCAATCAGCAGATCCTTTAGTTCGGTTTCCAGGACTTCGTAAACATGAATATTTGTGCTGGTTCTGGAATAGTTGCGAATCTGGGCCGTTGATCTGAAATCAGCTGGAATTACAAAATAGGCATCCAGAAAATTGTCAGTGACCAGCATATCATATTGATTTCGAAGCTCGGAGAACTCCCCCTCAGCCACAGCGATATCAAGTGGAGGCGTTTCTTCATCGGCATAGCGCAAATCCAGAGCCTGCGAAAGTTTTTTTCCAAAATATGAGGTTTCATCAATGAGACCATATTGCTTGGTCTCAAGTCCAGCGCTTGCATCAGCCATAAATCCTGTAACGAGACTAATACCCATAATGAGGATTGGCATCCCAAAGGTACCAATGATGAACCACTTGGAACGAATACGCCGTCGGTACTCAAACCAAGCTATCTGCAATAAACTCATGCCTGAATCCCTTTGACCAGCCGGATAAAAATATCCTCCAGTCCCGGGTCAGCTACACGTACTGACTTCAATTCAAATAAAGCATTGATTTCTGCAATGACTTTCTGTCTGGACAGGCTACCCGTTTCAAGAAAGATTGAGCTCCCACGAACTTCAGTCTGGTAGCCATCAAAATAGGTATGCTTCAAATTGATCTCATCCAGAGGTGTAACCTGCAAGCGCTCATTGGCCTGAGATTTCAAAATTTCACTCAATTTACCTGAGGTAATCAGCTTACCCTGGTTGATAAGGGCAACATCATCACAAATTTTTTCAACCTGATCCATTTGATGGGAACTGAAGATGATGGTCTTCCCCGCCAGCTTCATCTCTTCCAGAATTTCTTTTAGAATCAACTGATTTACAGGATCAAGACCTGAGAAGGGTTCGTCCAAAACGACGTATTGTGGATCATGAAGAATGGTGTTGATAAATTGCAGCTTTTGTTGATTCCCCTTGGACAACTCATTGACCTTGGAATTGGATCTCTCGCCCAGATCAAAACGATACAGATTCAATTTTATCTTTCGTTGAGCATTTTTAACTTTGCGAAGGGCAGCAAAGTATTCCAGAGTTTCCTGTACGGAAATTTTCTGATACAGGCCACGCTCTTCAGGGAGATATCCCACTTGATTAGATGGTGGACGGGTCACCGCTCCATCAAATTTGATTAATCCACTATCAGGATGAATAATATTCATCAGCATTCGTATAGCTGTAGTTTTTCCAGCACCATTCGGCCCCAGAAAGCCACAAATCCTGCCAGGATGTATATTAACGCTTAAATCATCAACGGCCTTGATACCATCGTATTCTTTAGAGATATGACCAATCTCAATCATATACCTTGCCTCATATAACAGCGAAAATCAGTTGGACTGATTCAAGAACAGATAACCCGTAAAAATTTACGCTTACCTGCTTTGACAACATATTCACCTGCTGTTTCAAAGTTGAAGAATTCATCCTGAGTTTTGACGCCATCTACGCTTACCGCGTTCTGTTTGATCAGTCGACGAATTTCACCTTTGCTGGCAAACATGCCGGACTGATCCAGTGCGGACAATAAGGTTCGGTTTTCATCACTGAGCATGAGTTCAGGCATTTCATCCGGGATATCCTTTTTAATGAATAATTGATCGAATGCGGCCTGTGCACCTTGCGCAGCTGCTTCATCATAGTAGACCTTGATCAATTCCCGACCAAGTTGACGCTTAAAATCTCGAGGATTCTCGCCATTGGCCATCTTTTCTTTGATCAATTCCACTTCACCCATGGACAGGTTGGTTGTAAGTGTCAGATATTTAATGATCATCTCATCTGGAATGGATAGTACTTTTCCAAACATTTCAGCAGGTGTATCCGATAGGCCGATGTAGTTGTCATAGCTCTTGGACATTTTTTCTACACCGTCCGTGCCTTCGAGTAGTGGCAAGGTCATTATGATCTGCGGCGATTGTCCCACTTTTTTCTGGAGTTCACGACCCATGAGCAGGTTGAACAGCTGATCTGTCCCACCCAGCTCCACATCTGAATGCAGGTGAACTGAGTCCTGAGCCTGAGCCAAGGGATAGAGGAATTCATGAACAGAGATAGGAGTTCCGCTTTTGTAGCGATTGGAAAAATCATCACGCTCAAGCATTTGTGCCACGGTAACCTGTGCAGCCAATTTAATGACTTCGGAAAAGTTCATTGAGTTGAGCCAATCAGAATTGTGTACAACTTCCAATCGGCTGGTATCCAGGACCAGTGAGGCCTGCTCCAGATAGGATTTTCCATATTCACGGGATTCTTCCAGGGTGATACTGGGACGGGTCTTGTTCCGACCTGTAGGATCACCAATAGATGCGGTGAAATCTCCAATAATCAGAACTGCAGTATGTCCCAGGTCCTGAAACTGTCTCAATTTCCTGAGAACAACTGCATGACCGATATGCAGATCAGGACGACTTGGGTCAGCACCCAGTTTGATTCTGAGTGGTTTCCCACTTTTGGCAGACTTTTCTAATTTCTTTTCAAGGTCTTCGGGAGATACAAAATCTTCCACACCGCGAGAGAGCAGGTCGATTTGTTCTTTGATAGCAGGGAAACTCACAGTGATACTCCAATACTTTTAGGGGCGATATTTTCTGGCACGGTCCATTTCACGGTCTGCATCCCGTTTCAGGGCTGTCTGACGTTTATCTCGAACGTTTTTACCCTTGGCCAGTCCCAGCTCGACCTTCAATTTTCCAGCTTTAAAATAAAGGGATAGAGGTAAGAGGGTATATCCTTTGGCTTCAATTTCGTGACTTAATTTTCTAATTTCTTTTTTGTGTAACAAGAGTAGTCTGGGGCGCGTGGGATCATGTTGATCGTACTCATTGGCTGTTTCCCAGGGTGATACATGAAGATTCATGAGGGAAATACTGCCATTGCGAGGACGTGCATAGGCATCACCCAGATTTACTTTGCCTGCGCGGATAGACTTAACCTCAGTGCCATGTAATGATATACCAGCCTCATATTTTTCAATGATCTCATATTCATAGTAGGCCCGCTTGTTACGCACGACCAGCTTTATGGAGGCATGTTCATTCACGGCGAAAATTTATTCGTACCTTTAGTGATAGCAACCCTGCTTTTTAATTAATCCTGGACATAAAGCACTGCTTTAGCTCATCGACATTGACTTAAAGTGTTCTTTTATCTGGTTGCATTCTCTTGTTATGGGTTTATTAAATCCCAGTGATTACTAGACCTATCTGATCTGTAAAAAAGCCATCCTTATCATGATTAATGCCTTGATGAAAGTTGAATAAGGGGTTATAATTAAAGTAATGGTTCAAGTGTTTAACTCTGATTTAATATAGGACGAAGTGTCCATGCCAAGGGAAGCCATCAAAAAGCTGTATTACTCAATTGGAGAAGTCAGTGAAGCTACTGACCTGAAACAGTATGTTTTACGTTATTGGGAATCTGAATTTCCACAGCTTTCTCCTGCCAAAAATCGAGCAGGCAACCGGACCTACCGCGAGAAAGACATTGAACTGGTTAATTTCATCAAAACACTCCTGTACGAAAAAAAATATACCATTGAAGGTGCCCGCCAAAAGCTGAAAGAACTACAGGAAAGTGGTCTCCCCTTAAGCATTGCCAGCCTTGAAGACGGGGCTACTGTAACCGCTCCTGCCACCCCTGCTCCCGCAGCAGAAAAGACGGAACCTGCTCCTGCAAAGCCGTCAAGTGATTCTACTCCCAATGATTCAGAGCGCTACAAGCATTTTCTTGGCAGCCTCCGCACCGAACTCCAGCAACTGCTGGAGTTAATCGACTCCTAATTTTTCCTGTTAAATCATAATGCATCCTTGATTTGGATGCATCAATAGCTTTAATTAGGCCGCTTTAAAATATCGGAACGTGGCGCAGCCCGGTTAGCGCGCTTGACTGGGGGTCAAGAGGTCGGGAGTTCAAATCTCCCCGTTCCGACTCCAATTAAACCCTACCTGTTTGGTGGGGTTTTTCTTTTGCATCAGTCTACGCGTCCCAACACGAGTGTCGGGAAGGTCGGGAGTTCAAATCTCCCCGTTCCGACTCCAATTAAACCCTACCTGTTTGGTGGGGTTTTTCTTTTGCATCAATACTTCGGACATTGAGGCTCCCGAAATGTCCAGTTATTATCAATTTTTGAGGTTTCGAGAACCTCAACCTCCGGTAGTACCAATACCTCAATGTGGCGGCAGTGAGTATTGGTAGGCATTATTTTCGATGGAACGTGATCATCGAGAATTTGTTCAGGCACTTCTCCCCGCATGCCAGGTCCTAGCTCAGCGAGCGTAGACTGTTTCCGACTCCAATAAACCCTACCTTTTTGGTAATTATTTTTGCAAGTACTTCGGGCATTGAGGCTCAGGAAATGTCCAGTTGTTGCCACAGGGTTGAGGTTTCAAGTGCCTCAACACCGTGTGCTTCACTGGTTCCTCATTTTACATCATTTCCCTGTTGTACTCACCTAAAGGTGAGTCCTCGGTTAGGTTTCGTTTGAGTCAGGTTGCTGTATTGACTAATCCCAACGATTTACTGCATTACAAGAAGGCTTTACTTGAGACAAATTAATCTGATTGCCCGCGAATATTTTCCAGCTTGAACATGCGCGATGAATACTCCACTTCCAATTTGAACCCCAGCATCATCTGATCCATCCCAGATTGTCTGATGGAATCCTGCAGAGAAATAGAAGTCGCCGAACTGTCTAACTGGTCGACCTGCTATGTCATAAATTGTAATTCTAATTTTTGACGGTTCATGGAGCGCATATGATATCGTCGTGCTGGGGTTAAATGGGTTAGGGTAAACAGGGTGGACTTCCAGGGATTTAATTTGCTGAGTTTCTGCTATCGTGCTGGTTGTATTCGATGCTGTCAATTCCCAATCAAAGTGTGCATTCATCGATCCAATAACATTGCCATTTTCATCGATTAGAATTATCTCATAAATAGAAATGGATCTTTTGATGAGACCAACTCCTTCGGACCACCATTCATAAAAATTCACATCTTCCTCAAAGTAATAGTCAATCTGAATTTTTTCACAGTTGAAGGGACCAATAATCGTCCCCACTTCCTCTGACCCCACCCATGTTCTCACTGCATGCCAAGGATCCGTGAACCATATCCAAGAGCTATCAGCAAGAAGAGGGTACTGCAAGAGCTTTCTGGGAGGTTCAAAGATTGAGGTGTCCCTTAGAGAACTTTTAATTAGGCTTTGATGTATCTGTCGAAGCGATGAGAACAACTGGTTTCCTACCTTGAATTGTACACTCGGCTGTGATGAATCTGGAGGATTTGTGAACGCTAAGACGAACAGCCCTGAATCGTTTTCGGTGTACCATTCAGAGTGATTGGGGACGTTGCCCCCTTCCCAATTGTCCATGCGATAGGCTTCGTGGCCAGCAATAGAGTCAATTGAGGTAATAACTTGAGTCTCCTCTTCGACGTAAACTGAATCATCAATCTCAATTGATTCTGATTCTGTGTAGTATGTATAGCGATAAACCCAATTATTATCGATTGAAAGTGGTATATAATTCTCCGCCATCGATATTTGTGAGCATACGAGCATGAAAATTGTAAATCTTGTGTGCCTCATGTATCTCATGGCTTCCCCAAAAAGTAAATTTGAATTGCCCTAACGACTTGGGCTTGACCTATTTTCAAGAAAGTATTACAGGGTAACATAAGTCCTTCTATCAACAACATTCTGCTACTTGCTCTTTTTGCATGTGAATCCGATCTTAGGCATAGTTCTGTTTCATTATTCCTCGATGTCGACATTCCCTAACAGAAATTCTGGATCACCAGTTTCCCTTGGTGTAAAAAAGTTTTCAATGGGCTTTATAAACATGCCTGAAAGTGTTGTGACCCAAACCTTACCCGCATATTCAGTAACTGAGGTGATTTCATGACCTTCCAGACCAGCGTTGTCTAGCTCCTCTATTGTCCCTGTATCAAGATCGACAGTTGCAATTTGGCTGTATACATGGAAACACAATTGATCCTCAAGCTCGAAAAAGTGCAGCTGTCTGGCGGGAAAACCTGTGGCCTGGACTTGCCAGGTAAGGCCTTTATCCGCTGAACGATACAGTGAATAAGTGTTTTCATTGTATGCGTATAGAGATTCATTGAATGTAAAAATATCAGTGATTCTTCCTGGAGTTATGCCTTGAGCTATGGAAACATGTCCAGATGGGTCAATAACATACAACTCATCGAAGGAAACAAGAAATACATCCTCAAATGATCCCACCTGGGAGAGGAACTTACTGGTATTTGTTTCAATAGGGATACGCAATACCTCTGGAGAAATATCAAGTATTGTCTTTCCATACAGGAGATTTTCTTCTGGGGTCAATGAAATTAGGCAGAAAGATACATTTAAATTGATGGCTTGGCTCGTATCGCTGATCAGTGTTAGATACTGATTCGCATTATTGAAGGCACCGATGTTCTGCGAGTCATATTCAATGGGAACTCTTGCCTGGTCACTATAGCCAACATCGTACTCACTTAATCGAAAATAGTATTTATAGGGATATGAGGCACTTGATCCGTCCCCATACCAATAGAATAGAGAATTCAAGCATAACTGGTTACCACCTTCCCCGGCATACATTATATATGGGCCACCAATAGCCGGTTTATAGTTGATAGCGCTATTGTTTACAGGATAACCACTCATCCTAGTCTCTGAGGTTGAAGAATCGTAAGCGGCCATAATATCTACACCCGCTACGATAAATCGCCCATCACTGGCAGAAGCATTCAATATGATTTTACTGGTCCTGAAGTAGGTCTCATCAAGTTCCCACGCGGGTTGACTGCTTGATTCTAGTGGTGATTCATCTTCTGTACATGAAAAAAGAAACACTGTGACCATTGCTAAACTGAATCCGAGAAATGTTCTTGAAAAAATCATCTGTTCCTCCAATAGTTATATGTATTCTTAACCTTCCTGCCTTAACCTATTTCCGGCGAACATCGCTTGGTAGGGTCTCATTATCCAATCAGATCCGCTCCACTACATGTGAGTCTGCCAGGAGTAGTCTTGGTTAGGATGGTTACATTTCCACGTTCACAATACTCTGATCAAAATTTTGTACATATCTATAAGGGTAGAATTGCATGAATATCTGCAAACCACCCTCATAATCCTGAACGGGATAGAATACGAATCCTTCCATTGACTCACCAGGCTCCAACTTTGTGTCCTTCAAAATCGAAGATTGCCAAAACCTCTCTTCAGATTCGAGTGCTAGCAATCTTTGCTCATAACTCTGATCTAATTTGAGGTCACTCACTTCCTGTTCCAATTCCTCAATTCTCTCAGCATTTAATGCTTCCGTGGTCGGTTTCTCTTGCTCAGGAATAAATGCACCGACGAGGTCAAGTGTTAATTCTCCGACCTGGCTACCGAGTCTAATCGCTTGTAATCTATGTATCTTTGCTCTTTCTTTTTCTATGTGTGCAAGTTCACCTTCCAGTGTCAGAGCTGAAATAAGTGTGGGAGTATCCTGATTTAACTTACAGACAAGGTTTCTGGGCTGAATTTCGATGGTTGAACCTGATTTATTTTGAATACTAGTCTCAAACTTCCAGCAATTTTTATCAATCCCCATAAACTCCAATGAAACTGCAAGATCACTCGCTGAGGCATTGTCATTTTCCAGAACTTCCAGTTTGCCTTTATCGCTCGATTTGAGCATGGGCATTGGGACACAACTCATAAATATGAATATTGCAATTAAAACGAATAAGTACGATCGACTCATTTTTCTCCCCTTGCGCTTTTTTTGTTTGCTTCGGCTTTACGACTTGGTTGTGTGTTATTTAATCATCAATATTTTCCGGGAATCGCATCTAGATTCGTTGGTCAGTTTAATCACGTATACACCTGAATCAATTTCGTCACCGCTTAGGTCCTGTCCATTCCAGAATAAATCTGTGCCTCGGATTTCTTTCTATGCCCAGACTAAACGCCCCCTCAAGTCAAAGATTTCAATAGTAGCCTGGCTGTGTGTTTGAGGAAGAGTAATTGCTATTCTAACTTGATTGTTGAATGGGTTCGGGTATGTATTTCGAATGGCTAAGTCCCTGGGTACAATATTCTGTTCTTTTTCGAGATGAACCAAATCCTTGATTCCATAATAATAAACACGTGAATATTCCGGTGTACGTATCCCAATTAGTGAATGTGAGTTAGATCCATCATTGTCTATTTGATGCCTGATAATATCCGTTTGTGTTTCAAATACAATTATCGTGTCTATTGCCAGAATTGAATAATCGTCTCGTGAAATTCTTTTGTTGATCAATCCATACCAATTCGAAACCTCAGTTGAGTTTCCACTTCTCAATACTGGTATTTGAATAACTATCTCGTCTGGTAGAATGGTGGATCGATAACCACCAAGGTATTCTTCGGAATCAACCGGAGAAGTATATATCAGTTCAATGCTTGACGCATGAGAAAGTGGGTTATAGGTCCAGAGGTGAACGCTTTCCTCATCCATCATTTTGAAAAGAGTCATGAACTTTGCTTCAGTGGCATGCAGGTGAGGCATCGTTGTACTACTCGGGAATACTGAATCTGTTTGTGTCACGACACTATCAAGTGACACACATACACTACTCCAATTGGCACTGCCTTCCAGGTTGTAGATTGAAAGGAAAGTGTTGTTCGATCTTATTTTTTGCTGGTAATAACTGGAAACCATGGGAATTTCCAGAAGGGTGTCACCATTGACAACAAAATTTGAGTCGAATGGATCCTGCCATTCATCAAACAGATCGATCTCCTTAATAAATAACAGAGCGTCGTCATCATCTATGGGCCATTCTTTAAAAAAAGCACAAGCATGAGATGAATCGGTCTTCCAGATATCTCTTACTTGAGATTCTTTAGAATAGAAATATTGATTGTTCTGAGTGTGGTTATTCGTCAGGTCAATTGACATGAGTTTGTGAGACTCATAGGGGGTTACAAGATCGCCAGAATATGAAATCTGAATGAGCAGGTTCTGGTTCTCATACCCGCAAATATATGGGTAATACCACCCACCGTGTCCATCAAAACCACCTATAGAATGATGTTTAGCTGGCTCACTCTCAGGGTATTGTTTCATGATATAGCTTTCTTCACCATAATCCATGAGATCATACAAACCGAGTATATCACCCGTCGTCGAGATAGTCATATTGAATTGAGGATACCACTCCTGGAACCAATATTGATCGTTTGGGTAGTATGTTTCTAATGTGTCGAGGCTTTGCGCCATTGGTGTGCTTATTAATAAAAGTAACCCGATAACAGTTGTGTATAGTTTACTCATATTTTCCCCCATCTTCTATCTCGTTACAAATTTTATAAAAATTCCTGATATTACACATTTGTCCCGAGCTACCGCTTAGTTGGCTAAGCCAGTATCAATACGTGATAAAGCCATTTAACTTTGTATCCCCCATATTTGATAATTGTTGCTTGAATGTAGACTATCTGCTTATAATCACAACTATTATGAAGTAACCCCAGGTTAGTACTACATAAATACCCACATTCTAGGTGACCATTAATTTTCTGTGCTGTACCGTCATCCCAGGGCTTTCAGGAACTATCCGTTAACTGACATAACTGACTGATTGCGAAAATAAATCATCAGGCAAATGCACATGGCCAGAGCGATGGGACCCCAGGCAATTGGGCCAGTTGGAATAAATAGATTAAATACGAAACTGATGGCACTGCCGAATGATAATAAGGCATAAATAATGAACAACCAGCGAATGGTTCGCTCCAGTCTGGTAATTGAGAATAAGGGGGCCACGAAAACAGCAGCAATAGAAGAAAATACACCCCAACCTAACACCTCCAACGAAAACATAATTGAACCTTCACTGTATGGCAAAAATCGGGAGAGGTCAGCTGGTAAGTCTGCCAAATTGCTCTGTATGACAGTGAGTTGTACAAAGCGGTTAATACTCACCGTTACTGCAAACAATATGGTGAAGGTGACTCCAAGAGATCCCAGTACCTCATTGGTATCCTGTTTTACAAATCTGATTGCCGTGTATAGAACCACCAAACCCGGTATAGTCAGAAAAGTAGCTATACCCGATGCGAGTTGTACAAATGGCGAAGGTGGAAGTGTGATCCCTTCAGACACCATCATGAAAATCAGGATCAGGATATAGAGTATTTCCAACACTGCCACATAGGACGCTGCCCAGAACCCTAATCGACTGGCGAAATTCTTGGTCATATCTACTCCTGATTTGTGCATGCATCATCAGTGTCGAACAATTATTTAGCCGGACTACTCACCAGACGGGAGAAGCCTTTTGGTGAAGAAATACATCTCATGACCTCTGGGATATTCCGGCAGTGTAGCCAATAATTCATAGCCCAACTTTTCATAGAATTCTTTTGCCTGCCAACTCGTTGACTCAAGCAATGCAAGTTCGTAGTCATGATCCCGGGCGAATTGTTCAGCTGTCTCCATGAGCTTTGAACCGAGCCCCCGACCACGGGCTTCCTCTGAGACCCATATGAGCTCTACATGCAAGGCATTCCAGAAACACGTAGCTCTCAATCCTCCGATAATTTTTTCGTGCTCATCTCTGGCAAATACTGAGAATTTTGTTTCAGGTTCCCCTGGTTCTAGCTCCCTTAAGCTCTCATGGTTAAAATTCACCAGTCCATGACTGATAAACTTAGCATCTTCAGGTGCAGGCGTTGTAGTGAGTTCAATCTTCATAAAGCTTTCGGCGAATTAGTAATTGTGGTACCAGTTATAATTATAGGACTTGAGCGAAATTCCGTCAGAGTAATCTTAAGGTCCCCTTCATTCACATGAGACCAACGAAATAATTCCATGTGTTCCCATCAAAAAACAGGCACTAAACTCTGGGAGTCATAGATGTAACTCCCAGAGCTCAAATACAACGAGTCCGGTATGTCCTTACTCTCCTATTTCAGGCTGTTTGGAGTGTTCCAGTACTGACATGACAGTGGCCACCATGGATGAGATATCGCCCATGTTTGCGGGAATAATCATGGTATTATTTTCCTGAGCCAATTTGCCAAACTCTGCTACATACTTCTCGGCTACACGCAGATTGGCCGCAGTTTTGCCACCACTCTGACTAAGGGATTTGGCAATATTTCTAATTCCTTCAGCTGTTGCAATAGCGATCAATTCAATTTCTTTGGCCTGCCCTTCAGCCTCGTTGATACGTTTTTCCTTTTCCCCTTCAGAGACGGCTATTGCTTCCCGTTTCAAGCCCTCTGCTCTATTGATCCGGGACTGTCTGTCACCCTCTGAAGTAGCTATGGAGGCGCGTTTCTCTCGCTCAGCTTTCATTTGTTTTTCCATGGCATCCATAACGCTTTGTGGCGGTGTAATATCCTTGATCTCATAACGCAGAACCTTGACACCCCAATTCTGGGCAGCTTCATCAATAGCAGACACCACCTGCTGGTTCAATGTTTCACGTTCTTCAAACGTGCGATCCAGCTCAATCTTGCCAATTACAGAACGCAATGAGGTCTGGGCCAACTGGCTGGCGGCCACACGATAGTTGTCGATTCCATAGGCTGATAGTTTGCTGTCAATGACCTGGAGATAGACTACTCCATCAACGGAAACGGATACATTATCTGTTGTGATACAGTCCTGCGAGGGGATATCCATGACCTCTTCCTTGAGTGAACGCTTGTAGGCGATCTTGTCTAGAAAGGGCACCAGGATGTGAAACCCGGCGCTGAGAGAGGTGCTATATTTCCCCAGACGCTCGATTATATATTCAGACCTCTGGGGTACAACTACTGCAGTTTTAGCCAGGAGGCCAACAACGATTACAGCCAGTATACCAACAACAATTAATGATTCACCCATAAGACATTCCCCTATGCTTGTTTTACTTTAAAAGTCAGACCATCCTCAGATTCCTGGCTCACAATAATAACAGTTTCCCCCACAGCTATTTCAACATCAGCTTCAGCAGTCCAGAAACTACCGCTGAATTTTACTTCACCGGAATGACCCGGGCTAATCGCCTTCGTCACTGCAGCCTTCTTCCCGATTTTCGAGGAAGCATATTCATCATCCATAGACTCACGCTTACTCCCTTTGAAGATCTCCATACTATATTTCCTGAGGCTAAACAGGAGAAGAAGTGAAGAAATGATAAAAATAATGATCTGGGTGGTAAGCCCGATATCAAGCATCCAGATGGACAGTCCTGTGATCCAGGCACCGGCAGTGAAAAAGATAAAGATAAAGCCCGGAATGAGGAGTTCAACGATGACAAAAACGACACCGATGAAAAACCAGATCAATTCAGGTGATAGATTCATGATAAGCTCCAATGATTTTTCTTAATTGTGATAGCCAATAGTCGTAGTGAAAGAAAAGTCTCAACTCTATACTTCCCATTTATAGACACGATAATAATGCGCACTGGAAAGTAGATTACTACCTGCATTTCAACAAGAGTTGATAGTATTAATTCCTAAACGATTTGCTCTCAATCTAAACGGTGAAATATGGATAGATTCAGTTATTCTCTAAAAACCGAGTGTGAATCAATCTTCATCCGGATAATATTTATCCAGACAATCTGGACAAATACCATGGGTAAATGTAGAGGACGTACGATCAGAAATGTAGCTTTCAAGATTTTCCCAGGCCTGCTGGTCATCTGGATCGCCCCCTTCAACACGAATCTTTTTGCAACTACTACATATAGGGAGCAGGGTCTCAAGTGTGTTTATCTTTTCATTCAATTGCTCAAGCTCCACCACCCGCCTTTGAAGTATAGTGTTGTAGGTTCTGATCCGTGAATAGAAAGTGCCAACAAGTCCACCTGACAACCCACCAAACACGACTGGAATAAGGAATCCCCTTAGTGCAAATGGATCCGCACCGATAAGGTATTTTTGTCCAATGGACAATACTGACAACAAAAATATCCCAATCGCTGTGGAGATGATTACGTAGAGTATTGGGGAGTTTGATCGCTGCACACGGGTGGAAGCATTTTGATTGTATGTAGTCAACGATAATCCCCTCTCCTTTAATACAACTGAGCCGTAGTTCTATTAATATCGGCGACTAATGTCAAGCATACAACAATTTATTTAAGCTTGGCCAATATTTACTTTCATCTCTGCGGAACAATATGAAATTATTTAGCATACAACAATCATATCGCTACAACAATGAAACACAGGCAATAATTACACTAAGAAGGAGAACAAATGACAACAAAAGAGAAACTTGATCTACTATGGAAATACCTGCTCCTGGCGGTGCTTGCGTATGGATTTTCACAACTCGGTAGTCCAGGTCACTCAGAAAGTTTCAGGCATGGATATTTCAATGGCTCAAGTCACGGTGCAGTGTGGAAAAGCAAAGACGACTGTGATTATGAAGACATGAATATTGATGTTGATGTTAAAAAGCTGGCAGACGGCGATTCAACAATCCAGATCACAATTAATGGTGAAACCATGAACATAAATGAGTTGGAAGATTTGGATGATGTCGATGGCAAAGTATTTATCAAGAAGATGAAACGTCATGGGGACGGTGAGCGTAAGGTAAAAATTGTTAAGAAGAAAATTGCCAAAGACAAATAGCATGGCTCACTATCCATAAACAAAAAAGCAATCCGGCGGATCGCTTTTTTCATACACAATATTTTGTAAAATCTAGTCTGCGTAAACCGCTATGGCTGACATCACTTCACGTTCAGTCGTTGTTCCAGCAGGTCTGTTCAACAATATACCATTTACTACCATTGCAGAAGAACCACCGCCATCCAGGTTGATTGCATCCTCACATCCCAGATCAAAAAGGATATCTGTCAATTCAATCAGGTCCACACCGCGGCTGATGAGTTGGCGTCCGTCTACCAAGAGCAAAATAAGATCACCTTCTGGCGTAATTCCTGCAGCTGTCCTGGGATGTACCTCAGGAATGCTGGTACCGAAGAATACTTCTTCGTTCACCGCGATATATTTCTCACCATCTCTGATTAATTGCGGTCCCCCACCCAGGATGTCCCGGTAGGCCCATAATTCGCGATGGGTTGAATCCGGTCGAATACCAGGGTTCTCAGGACGATTTGTTACAGGCTGATTCCATAAGAACACACTGTCACCCGTGCTTGATACCCAGTTAATACCCAATTTGTCTTTGGCATCAAAACCAATGGCAGCGCGATGCAAATAGAACCGTTGGTCGGCTCTCAGCACTGAAGTTGTGGCGGCATGAATGAGTTCACCATCCACTTTGAGTATACCAACATGAGTGGCTGGATTCAAATCCATTCTGAAATAACCACCATTGAGCATCACAGGAACACCCAATCTCCTTGAGAAATCTGATACAGTTTCACGACGATCATCATCTGTGGAAAGGACCACTCTGGTCTCAATATCAGACAGACCCTCCTGGACTTTTACATACCAGGCACGGAGATTGGCGCCCACATGGATACTTTGGAATACTTCAATACCTTCAGGTAAATTTTGATTTAATGAGTCTACAGGTGTCCATTCAAGATCAAGATTGTGTGTAAGCGCAGTTTTGCGGCCATCAGTATTGCAGGTGACAAACAACACCATAAACAGGATTGGGATAAAAATAGTTCTTAACATTATTTACAATATAGACAGAAATTCTCAATATTCAGAATCAGATTCAAAATTGGGCGATTTATTTTTGGCAATATTGATAAGAATCACAGCCAAAATTGACACACTCCCACCCAGAAGCACATTTATTTTCAACGGTTCTCCTAGAATAAGCATGCTGAAAAGCATAGCACTCACCGGGACTGTAAAAATAAAGGCAGAGGCTTTTTCGGAACCCAATCTAGAAGTGGCTATAAAATATGCAGTTGTAGCAAAAGCCATAGCCCCGACGGAAACTGAAAGCAGGTTGATCCAAAAAACAAAATCTAATGTAAACACAGAGAACACTTCACCCTCACCAATAAAAAACAAAGCGATAATGGAACTGAGAAGGTATAACCAGAAGCTATAGGTCAGGCTGCTCATATGCTTGTTAATCCTGGATGAAATAAGGGTAAGAAAGGCCCAGGTGGCTGCGCACATGACGAAATACTGATTCCCACTCTGAAACAATGCCGACCACCCCTCTTGCCAGATATTTATAAGGATGGTCCCTCCAAATATCCCCAGGACAAGTCCCAGGAGAGATCGACCGCGTGGCACATCAAAATTGACTAGGGAAAGCAACAGGAAGGTCAACACTGGATTCAGTGTGGTGACCAGTACGCCCCCTGCACCGGCAGAACCCTGATGTGTACCAGTAAAATAGAAATGGTTATACAGAACCAGAAACACAGCACTGGCGGCAATGGGTGGAACACCCATCATTTTAATCTTCCAGGGTGTTCTCCGATAAAGCAGGACCACCAGCATTGAAAGTGCTGCAATTAAAAATCGCCAGACCATAAGAATGGGTACGGTAGTATAGTTACCCAATATTTTACCGTTAGTCCACGATAGTCCCCAACTGGCCATGGCAACTATCATGATTATGTACAGAAAGGTATGTTGGGAGTGTTTCATCGATTCATTTTAATCAGAATATTTTTAAATAAACCACGTGAATTGGTGATTTATCATTTAATCCAGATAAAAATAGTCCCCAACGCACATGCATACATTGGGGACGTATGTTTATATACAGTTAGACTAGAATTTATTCAGTAGCAGCCACATATCTGGGATATTCAGGATGAAACATTTTCGATTCCACGAACTCACGTATATCTTCAGGCTCTTCGATACCTGCCAGACCGCTGGCAAAAGCCATTTCGCATATTCCAACAGCAATAGTTGCGGATATTTTCCTGATTTTGCGTAGATCTGGATAGACCGTTCTCAGAGATAATTCTTCCTCCGTAACCATTTCGGCCAGGGTCTTGGCGGCGGTATAGAACATGGCATCTGTGACTTTACTGGCCTGACAGAGCGCAGCACCTAAGCCAACACCTGGGAAAATGAACATGTTGTTGCCCTGACCTGGTACATAGATTTTGCCACCCATTCTAACTGGATCGAAAGGGCTACCACTGGCAAAGATGGCTTTTCCATCTGTCCAGCGATACGCTTGCTCTGCAGTACATTCTGATTTTGTTGTAGGATTGGAAAGGGCAAAAATGATGGGCTGGTCAGAATAGTTCAACATTTCTTTCACCACGTCTTCGGTGAAAGTCTGTCCCTGGCCGCTCACACCCACCAGAATGGTTGGTTTGACCTGCTTGATTACATCGAGTAGATCAGGGATCAACTCCTCATGACGCGCATAAGGAACCTTATGATCTTGAAGCGGTCTTGGACCATCATGAACCACAAGTCCCTGACTGTCCAGCAACCAGAATAGTTTTCTGGCATCTTCTTCTGACATACCGCTCTCCTCAACAATACCGGCGACGATCATGTCGGCAATACCAACTGCAGCTGATCCAGCACCATAAAAGATGATACGCTGATCGGCGAGTTTTTCACCTTTCATGCGCATGCCACCCAGCAGACCTGATAGAGCAACTGCACCTGTTCCCTGAATATCATCATTGAAACAGAGTACTTCATCACGATACTTATTCAGAATTGGGAAGGCATGATCATTTGTAAAATCTTCCCATTGGATCAATGCCTTGGGCCAGCGATCTTGCACAGCTTTGACAAATTCATCAACCATCTCATAGTATTCAACATCATCACCGCGTTTCTGATGCAAACCGAGATAGAGAGGATCATCAAGAAGTTCTTGATTGTTGGTTCCAGTATCTAACAATACAGGCAAGGTTTTGCATGGATATACACCACCACCAGCAACATATAGGGCCAGTTTACCGATTGGAATTCCCATTCCATTGGCACCCAGATCCCCTAACCCGAGAATGCGACTTCCGTCAGAGATGACGATGATATCGATTTCATCCTGGTTCCAGTTGTCAAACATTTCGCGGATACGACCTTTATCATTCAGACTGATGTACATTCCGCGATTCTTGCGATAAATGTGACCAAACTGCTGACAGGCTGCACCAACCACAGGTGTGTATACGATAGGGGTCATTTCCATAAGGTTTTCAGTAAGTACCTTATAGTAAAGTGTTTCATTCCTGTCATGAAGACTGGTCAAGAAGATAAATTTTTCCAGAGGATCAGTCTTTCTTCTATAGTTTTCCAGAACTCTGACAACCTGTTCTTCGATATCTACAACCTTTGGTGGAACAAGTCCACGAAGACCCAGAGCATCCCGTTCTTCTTCTGTAAATGCAGTACCCTTGTTTAGCAGGGGTTCGTTTAAGACATCTGTCCCTCTGACAATCACTTCAAGCGGTTCATCAATACTTTCCATTTGATAACGCCGTTTTTTTACAATACCCATGTTACTCCCCTTGTTTGAGAATTTTATTGAAAAACATCTAGTTATAAGTTGTCAATGTGAACCATTTGCTAGTATTCATGTTTAGCAGCGACATTATTATGCAAAAATGATGCAAGCTTGGCACTATTCATGCAAATAAAGTTTCATGATTAGAAATATTTTTAATCATCATAATATTCGTTCATGAAATTTCGGAGGAACAATGGAAGTTAAAAATCGATGGTTCGTTGTAGTTGGTGCAATTCTGATCCAGCTGGCATTGGGGGCAATTTATGCTTGGTCAGTTTTCACACCGTCACTGGTTGAGGCGGGATGGACCAAAGCCATGACTCAGGGGGTCTTTGCTACTGGGTTATTCTTTTTTGCAGTTGTCATGGTCATATCCGGACGAATTATGCCAAAACTTGGACCGCGAAAGGTTGCAATGTCTGGCGGGTTTGTTTTAGGCTCTGGGTATCTTCTCGCCGGTTTGTTCGGGGGCACAAGTTTTATTCCACTGCTGATTTTTATCGGAGTGATTGGTGGTGCTGGTATTGGACTGGCTTATGTAGTGCCAATTGCAGTTGGTATGCGTTGGTTTCCAGATAAAAAAGGACTTATCACAGGTCTGGCAGTAGCAGGTTTTGGTTTTGGCGCCACTCTGTGGGTAAAGCTGGCCGGATCCTGGGGCAGCTTGATTGCGCTTTACGGATTGAGCACAACCTTCACCGCTTTTGGTGCCATTTTTATGCTGATGATAATTCTGGGTGGAATCTGGATGGTCTTTCCTCCTGAAGGCTGGCTTCCTGCTGGTTACACACTTCCTGTAGCTGCCGATGGTTCAACAGTAACCGATGAACATGATTTGAACAGCATGGAAATGCTAAAAACACCTCAGTTTCATTTTATCTCCATGACCTTTGCTTTTGGTGCCAGTGCGGGATTGATGAGTATTGGATTGATGAAATTATGGCCCATGGTTGCCTTGACATCAAATGGTATTGATAAAGTTTCAGCCAGTGCTATCGCCGGTACAGCCATGGCTGTATTCTTTTCATTAGCCAATGGCCTGGGTAGGATTGCTTGGGGTGCTATAAGCGATAAACTTGGCCGAAAAAAATCTATTATTATCATGATGGCCACCCAAGGTGTGGTTGTTATTCTTTTTCAGTGGATGGCTGGAACGCCTGCCCTACTATATTTGGGAGCAACATTAATTGGTTTTAACTTTGGTGGAAACTTCTCACTCTTTCCAACAATTACTGCTGACACCTTTGGAAGCAAATTCATCGGTCAAAACTATGGCTGGGTGTTCCTGGCTTACGGTTTTGGCGGAATCCTCGGTCCCATCATGGGCGGTTGGTTAGGTGATATGGGTAACTTTCCATTGGCCTTCACCATCTGTGGTATTCTCTGTCTGATTGCTGCAGTAATCATGTCACAGATCAAACCACCTGCAAAGTTAACATCCTGATCCAACTGACGATATCGTTGTAATACAAAGAAGGCAGCCATAGGCTGCCTTCTTTGTACATATAAAGCTGTATCTTGTTATTAAGTTAGACAGAAACCAAGGTACCTATCAATCTGTTATCTATAACACCGGTTAATTCGACAGTCTGAATTGTATTGATCAGCGATTCTGATTCGGCAGGGATAAAAACTTTTAAATAATTCTCGGTCATACCGGTGAGATAGCCATCTTTCCAGGTCTCGATCAAAACCTTGCCAGTCTGGTTCACCTGTCCCAGGGCGAAGCTCAAGTTCTTTTGTTTGGAAAGTACAGAGAGCTGCTTATTCCGACTTTTGCGACCACGCATGCCAACTTTGCCAGGCAGGTTAATAGCTTCAGTATTGGGACGTTCTGAGTAGGTGAATACGTGAAAGTAGGTAGCTGCTATGGATTCAAGAAAGGCGTAAGTCGCAGAAAATTCAGCATCCCCTTCTCCCGGGAACCCAACAATTACATCTACACCTATACCTGCATGGGGAAGCTTGCTTCGTACCGCTTCAACTCGATCTCGGTATAATTCAACACCATAGCGTCTTTTCATCAAACCCAGAACCACATCAGTTCCTGACTGAAGTGGAATATGAAAATGCGGCAGGATACTAGTTGAATCGGCAACAAATTCTATAATTTCATCGGTCAATAGATTGGGTTCAATAGAGGAGATTCTGATTCTTTCAATACCTTCCACAACATCCAGCAGTTTGAGTAGATCCAGCAGCACCAGGGATTCAAAGCGATAGTCACCAACATTTACTCCAGTGAGCACTATTTCTTTGACGCCCATCGAGGCAATCTCATATGCCTGTTTAACCAGTATAGCAGGAGAAATACTGCGACTTTTGCCTCGTGCCAGAGGGATGGTGCAATAGGTACAGGGATAATCACATCCATCCTGGATTTTGAGGAAGGATCGGGTTCTATCACCCACTGAAAATGAAGGCATACACCCATGAATTTCATCTATTTCAGAATCTTGAATAATCACAGGTTCATCTGTATTCTTACCATAGTCTAGATGTTGTAAAAGATTGAATTTTTCTTTGATTCCCAGCACCAGATTAACAGCGGAAGTTTCTGCAATGGTTTCGGGTTTTAGTTGTGCGTAACAGCCAATAACTGCAATTCTTGATTCAGGAGCCTGGCGTTTGGCGCGGTTAACAATTTTCCTGAATTCCTTATCGGCATTTTCAGTAACTGAACAAGTATTGATGACATAAAGGTCCGCCGGGTCAGTGAACTCAGTTTTCTCATAACCTGCTGTTTCAAATTGACGGGCGATGGTTGAAGTTTCAGCATAATTGAGTTTACAACCCAGTGTGTGAAATGCGACCCTTTTAGTTTCATTTTTCATCACTCTATTATAGTCAGCATTTAAAGTAGTAAAAGTTCAATCTACACCCAGTTTATTGAGTTAACACTCGCCATATATTGGAGATTGAAACTTTAAAATATATTGGATTCTAACCAATTTCTTACCCGAATTCAGTTTGAATATTTTGTACGTAAATTATTTTGTTTTCTCATAATCAAAGGAGTAAACATGAATTTATTTTCACATTCCTGGCTCCCCTTCATTTACCTCTATGGATTTGGTGGGATCTTATTTATTGCAGGAATCATTATTACGATGAAAGCTGGATCATTTGACCTGAAACGACCAAAACATAAAAAGTGGATGTGGATTCTAATCTTTGGTTTTGTATGGTACATAGCAATGCATGCCCTTATGACCTGGGCCGCTCTTGGAACAATCTCGCCTTATGTGGTTCTTTACACATTATTGGCAATGGTCGCAATTTTTATTGTTGTAACGCTTAGATTTGGAAAAGGAGCAAAGGCATAATGCAGACCTTTCATAGCATCGGTACCACCACCGATTGGATTGTTATGGTGGTATATTTTATGGCCATCATGCTTTTTGGTAGTTATTTCGGTCGGTATACAAAAAATACTTCCGATTTTTTCTTTGGTGGTCGTCGTTTTTCCTGGTGGCTGATCACTATGTCAATAGTTGCCACAGGTGTTGGAAGTCATAGTTTTGTAAAATATTCAGCCAAAGGATTTGAACATGGGATTGCATCCTCCATGACATATCTGAATGACTGGTTTTTTATTGCATTTTTTATGTTTGGATGGCTACCAATCATCGTTTATTCAAAAGTACGTTCCATACCTGAATATTTTGAAAAGAGATTCAGTCCATCCTCACGTTTTATCGCTACAATTCTCCTGCTGCTTTATATGATCGGATATATAGGAATTGGCTTTCTCACACTGGGTAAGGCCGTCATTCCAATGTTACCGAGTGCTTTTGTTATACTGGGAATGACAGTACCTGTCACACTCATGGGCGCTATCATTGTCATAGCGATCATCACTGGTATCTATATCACATTTGGCGGGCAAACTGCTGTTATTTTCACAGACCTTTTACAAGGATTTATCCTACTATTCGCCGGTTTGCTGCTTTTCTTTTTTGGAATTACTTACCTGGGAGGGTTTGACATCTTTTGGAACCTCCTGCCTGTCGAGTGGAAGCTTCCATTAGCTGATTTTAACCAACCTTCAAATTTCAACTTTGTGGGAATATTTTGGCAGGATGCTATTGCGGGTTCCATCGGGTTCTTGTTTATGAATCAAGGACTGATTATGCGATTTATGGCGTGTAAAAATGTCAACGAGGGCCGCAAAGCCGCAGGAATCAATATTCTCTTTGTTCTACCCATTTCAGCCATCGTAGTTGGTAACGCAGGCTGGGTTGGAAAAGCAATTTCAATTGCCAGTCCTGAGGTTGTCAGTCCTTCTGTTTCACCGGATCAAATTTTTGTTGTTGTAGCAAACATCATTGCCAGTCCTGGAATGTTTGGATTTATCATGGCAGCACTAACCGCTGCTCTCATGAGCACAGTAGATACACTTATTAACGCTACTGCAGCAATTTACATTAATGATGTCCATCGGCCTGTACGTCAATTTCTTAAGAAGTCTTACGGTACAGTTTCAGAAAGTGACCGCAAAGAGCTTACAGCAGCACGCTATGCATCAATTGCTGTTACTACCTTAGGTGTGTTGGCCGTTTTGGCTTTCAAAAATTTTCCTACAGTTTATGAGGCTCACGGTTTTTTCCATTCAACCTTAACTCCACCTCTGGTCGTAGGAATCTTCCTGGGTGTATTTTGGAAACGATTTACTGCTTCAGCTGTCATTACCACCTTCGTTGGCGGAGTAGCATTGATGATCCTTGGTGCTAGATATCCAGGAATTTTGATTGCTCCTTTTGACCATGGAATTGAAATGAATGAAGCCCACCCCTACTCCTACATTCGGGCCCTCTACAACACACTGGTATGTACCGGTGTTGGTGTTGCAGTTGCTTATACTACCAAATTTCAATTGAGTCTAGTTTCGAATATTAGAAGCAAGCCAAATAACAAGATGATCATGAATGGTTTGCTCGTAGTCGCTATTCTGCTTTTTGCTACTGTTCTTTTCGGAATATCTGGCATCACAATCCAACTCGTTGCAGCAGTTGGTGTTATGATATTGGTACCATTGACGGTGACCTATTTTGTGCATTATGATGAGGAAGTAAATACGGTCGGCTTGACAGCAGGTTCAATTAACATCGCTCGAAAACAATTCAAGGGCAGTGAGCCAAATGATCAAGAAGGTGAAAATGCTTTCGTTCATTGGAAGTTGATAGAAGGTGAAGAACGTGTGATGCGTTTTTCAGAAAATGACATGGCTCTAATGAAAGCAAATGTTGGAGATCTCGTATATCTTTGTGATAAACGCAATTGGATGGGTGGTCTTAAATCTGTGCACTCGGTCTTCGCAGAACCACATAGCGAAGATGGTATAGTATATATGACCGCAGACCTTGCTGAATCAGGATTATTCGTTGAGGGTCGAGAGCTCAAAGCCGAAAAAGAGATGTAATGCATCGCATATCTTTCTTGATAGGCGCCCTCCTGCTGGTGGGCGCCTATTCCAATAGTTCAGCACAACCTACCTTTCAAGTAGGTTTCTGGAATATAGAAAACCTGTTTGATACCACGGATGCCAGTGCCACTCGTGATGATGATTTCACGCCGCAAGGCAGGTACGAATGGACTGAGAAACGCCTCTCAAAAAAATGCGCTGATCTGACCAGGGTTATTCATGAAATTGATATCAATAATGATCTAGCCATACTTGGTTTAGCTGAAATTGAAAACTTTCAAGTCCTGAATCGCTTGAATTCGGACTATATCAAACGTGGTTGGGATGTTGTTCACAAGGAATCTCCTGACGAACGTGGGATTGATTGTGGTCTCCTTTTTAATCCTGAGCTGGTACAACTTGTTGGAAAAAAGTTTCATACCGTCTTTCTTGCAGGTGATGATAAAACACGGGATATCATTGAGGCTGAATTCAAACTGAATGCAGGTTCAAATCAATCTCCACTGTATGTCTTTGTAAATCATTGGCCCTCCCGCTGGGGTGGACAGGAAGCCACTGATCCATTACGCCGATCTGCAGCTCAAACCCTACGAATAAGGGTTGATCAGATATTGGGCAAAGATCCACAGGCTGACATCATCATCATGGGTGATTTTAATGATTACCCCACCGATCCTTCCATTCAACAAGTGCTACGGGCCCATGGGCTTAATCCCAATGCCTACCCGGGTGACCTGATCAATACCACCTGGAAATTGCATCAGGAGCCCAATAAGGGCACCTACATGTATCGTGGAAAATGGGGAGTTCTGGATCAGATAATTGTTTCACAGGGGATGGTTGACAAACAGGACTTCGATTGGGTTTTTGATTCCACCCATCCTTTTGCTGAGGACTATCTATTTGTTACTGAAGGTAAGTACGCCGGCTGGCCCTTTCGGCTGTTTGCAGGTGGGAAATATCATGGGGGCTATTCTGATCATCTCCCCATCCTGTGCAACATCGTCTTCACCAGTAATTAATTCGATGAACATTTTCTTTGTTTCAGCTGAAGTCGCTCCCTTTTCCAAGGCTGGTGGCCTGGCTGATGTTGCCGGGAGTCTGCCAGGTGCACTGACCCCCTATGTTGACTCCATTGAAATTATCACTCCCTTATACGGCCAGATTGACCGGAATCAGTATAATATTGCCTCCACTGATATTTCCGGAGAGGTTTCCCTAGGTGAAGAAAAAATACCCTACACACTATTTAAGGCTGTCCATCCCAATGGCAATGTTCCAGTATGGTTTGTAGAGAGCGATCGTTTTTATAGCAGGCCTGGCATCTATACCACCACTGATGGCGAGGGATTTGAAGACAACAACCTGAGATATTTTTTCTTTCAGTTAGTTGTACTGGATATCATCCAAAAGCAAACTGTCAAAATCGATATTCTCCATTGCAATGATCACCACTCTGGTTTATTGCCCGCCCTGATCAAAGGTATTGACCCTGAAATCAAAAGCATATTTACCATCCATAACTTTCTTTATCATGGTCATTTCTCACCTGAAGAGCTGGATTTACTCCCTGTTAGTGTTTCATCATTATTGAATGAGACCCAATGGGAAAATTACAGCAGTCTACTTGAAGGGGTTGACCATGCCGATCTGGTTAATACCGTCAGTCCTGGATACGCTCAGGAACTTTTGGCTGGTGAGAATGTGGATGCTCATAGTTACAAGCGCGTACTAAATGCTCGCGCGAAATTCTCAGGTATTGTAAACGGTATCGATGTGGAATATTGGAATCCTGAGTTAGATCAATTCACACCGCACCATTTTTCTCAGGATGATCTCCAGGGAAAATCAAAGAACAAGCTTGAATTGCTTACCCGCTGTGGTTTGGACAACGATCTAGAGAGCCCTGTTTTGGGTTCTATTTCGCGTCTGGTGGAGAATAAAGGGTTTCCCCTCATCGTTGAGCTACTTGATGAATTTGTTGCCCGCGGAGCTAAATTTGTATTCTTAGGTTCCGGAGATCCCTCAATTGCCGCTCAATTGCGTGAAGCTGCATTAAAACATCCTGGTAAAATTGCCTTTGATGATGGTTTTAATGAACCATTGGCACATCTTATTGAGTCTGGTTCCGACATGTTTCTCATGCCCAGTCGTTTTGAACCCTGCGGATTGAATCAACTATACAGTCTACGTTATGGTACCATTCCCATCGTTAATAGAACGGGCGGATTGGGTGATACTGTAGCTGATAATGGCACCAGCAATGGTACTGGATTTGTATTTGAGCCCTATGATCTAATGCCCCTGCGCGGTGCTATGAACAGAGCAATTGATACCTACCAAATACACCATGAATGGTCCGAGCTTATGCAAAGGGCAATGGCCATGGATTTCTCTTGGGATCAATCAGCAAAACACTATTTCAATCTTTATAAATCATGAAAGTGAGGTTCTGGTGAACAAGTCTAAGGTACGGTTGGGAGCAATAATTCTGGGTGGTGGCCGCGGAGAACGGCTTTCACCGCTCACTTCATATCGCGCTAAGCCTGCTGTTCACATAGGTGGAAAATATCGACTAATCGATGTGCCTATTAGTAACTGTATAAATTCAGGCATCAATCTCATTCATGTGCTGACACAATTCAATACAACCTCACTTCACAGGCATATCTCCCGCACATACAAATTTGATATTTATTCTGGTGGCGATATTGAGATTCTCGCAGCACAGCAGACTGCCAAGAATAAAGACTGGTTCCAGGGCACCGCTGATGCCGTCCGCTCCTATTGGGATCGATTTGAGCAAATGAATGCCACCCATTATATTATCCTGGCTGGCGATCATCTTTATAAAATGGACTATTCTGAATTTTTCCAACATCACCTTGATACAGGTGCAGAAGTTTCCGTTGGGGTTCGTCCGATGCCGGTATCCACCGCATCCGAGTTGGGTGTGCTAAAGGCTGATTCCAATGATGACATCGTGCGCTTTGTTGAGAAACCGCAGACAGACGATCTTATTCATGACCTGGCTGATATTATTGATGGTGAAGAAAAAGTGCTGGCCTCCATGGGTATCTATATATTTAATAAGGAAACCCTTACACGGATGCTCAAGATTAAAGGTGATGATTTTGGAAAGAACATCATTCCGCATTCCATAGATACTGTAAAAACAACGGCTTTTCGATTTCAAGGTTATTGGGAAGATATTGGGACGATCCGCACCTTTTTTGAAGCCAATATTGCGCTCACAAAAGAGAATCCTCATTTTACTTTCTATAACGAGGATAACCCAATCTACACCCGTCAACGATTCTTGCCCGGTAGTGAAATCAGGGGTGCACGCATTGATCATTCAATTATTTCTGAGGGATGTAAATTAGGAAATGCAGAACTGAAAGATTCCATCATTGGGATTCGAAGCATCATCTGTGATGGAGTTCAGCTAGATCGAACCTACTTCATGGGAGCTGATTTGTATGACAGTGATACATCAGCATCAGAAATACCCATCGGTGTCGGTGAGAATTCCATATTAAAAAATGTGATAGCTGACAAGAATGTTCGCATTGGTAAAAATGTAAAGCTCATCAACAAAGAGAGTGTCAGTGAGTACCGAAGTGATACGGTGATTATCAAGGATGGAATAATAATTCTGCCAAAGAATGTTACCATTCCTGATAATTTTGAAATCTAGAAATTGAAAATACTATCTCGAATGGGATAGTGAGGATTTACGACTACTTCTTGGCAGATTCTTTCTTGGAAGTTTTACTGGCAGTTTTCTTCGTCCCAGTAGCACTACCGCTGGCACTTCCTGATTTGTTCTTATCTTTTGCATAATCGGTGATATAGAAGCCTGAGCCCTTAAAAATCAAACCAGAACCACCACTCACTACGCGACGAACACTTCCCTGGCACTGAACACATTTATCCAGTGGGGAATCAGACATTTTTTGAAATGTATCGAAATGAGTGCCACAACTGAGACATTCATATTCATATGTGGGCATGGAGATGTACCTTATTTTTCTTCACGATGAAATTTTTCATGTAAAACGTCAGCTACATGGGGGGTAACAAATGCGCTGATATCACCTCCAAAGCTGGAAACTTCCCGGACAATAGTTGAATTCAGATGTGTATAAGCTTCATGAGGCATGAGAAATACTTGAACCAGTTCTGGATGCAAGGTCCGATTGACCAGAGCCATTTGGAATTCAAATTCAAAATCTGACATAGCGCGTAGACCACGAATCATTGCTACAGCATTCATTTTCCTGGCGTACTCCACGATGAGACCATCAAAGTATGTGACTGTCACATTAGGCAAATGGGCCGTAGTCTTCTGAATCATCTCAATGCGTTCATCAACCGAAAACAGAGGTTGTTTGCCAATATTGCGACCTACAGCCACCACCACCTCATCAAAAATGGATACAGAGCGTTCGATAATATCAAGATGGCCCAGAGTAATTGGGTCAAAAGTTCCAGGATAAATCGCCAGTTTGCTTTTCATTTTCACAGCGCCTTATATATTTGAATTCTCGTTTCTGCAACCACTTTTTCTTTTTCGAGCTTGAGTATCTCAGAATTAAGAATGGTTTCAGATCTCCTGGCACACTCATATACAATTCTAGCATCCCGGGCTGAATGGGCCTCGATTAGCTTAACTATATCTTCTGGAATGCCTTCTGCATAGGGTGGATCGGCAAATATTAAATCAAAATTTTGGTCCAAACGTTTGAGCACCTTATTGACCTCACCTGTGTAGGCGCGAAAGGTCTTCTCCCGATCCTTAATCCACAGTTTCTGTTCATTGATATAGTGGGGGTTCATGTCGATGGAGACCACAGATTGAGCACCACGGCTAAGCGCTTCAAACCCTAGTGCGCCGGTGCCGCTATACAAATCGAGGACCATGAGATCCCGAACATCTCGTAGTGTATCAAACATCACAGTTCTGGCACGATCAGTTGTAGGTCGAACAGAGCCTGTTTTAAGCTTGGGTAGAGAGTGCCCTCTCCATTCCCCTGCTATAATTCTCGTCATGATGAGTAGTTAAAAAAGATCACGCCAAATGTTAGAGTAAGTTCGTCACCTTCAAAGTCCACATCCACAGATCTCAGCAGGAAGTTACACCGGGTCTCTGCCCAAGAAGACAGTATGTACTGTATCTCTTGTGCTGTTCCGCTAAACATGAACTTGGCTGGATTGTCGTCAGTCCCTCTGGGAAGATCGATGATAATCTGTTTGAGATAATCATTAAAAGGATGAGCCAGAACATCAAGGAGGCGCATTTCATCCAGGATCTGTGCCTCGAAATCCTGCTCAGCATTCATAATAATCTCAAACTTACTGGAAACCTTGGCCTTGCCCTCGCTATAATCTTCGTCAAAACTACCCAGGACAAACTGATCCAGGGTGGCCTTCATTTGACTGACCCACTCCCCGCCCCGTGGTGCAGTAATTGTGAGACCATCACGTTTGAGAAAGAGGTGACCATTACCGTATTCGGTGGGATAATTCTGTACGATATCAGTAATCATAAGCAGCAATGAACGATTGTTTATTATTTTTATATCATCGTCAGAAAGTTCGATGGCTTCTTCTGATATTGGGAGATAGTCTTCACTTACATATTCAGAATAATACTGATTGCCAGAATCGACAAAAAGGGTTTCAGGTGGAAGTGCAGCGATTGAGTCGGCCAGGGCTGCGATATCATCGGTTACAGGCATGAGCTCGTTAAACAAGTCTTCAGAGAGTATGCCCTTCGTCACCGTATCAATGGGAAATATTTCCGGTTCAACTTCCTGCTCGATCTCCAGCCCAATTTTCTCAAAGACATAATTCTTTGCCATGTCGATGGAGGAGTATAGGATTCCCCGATCATACATGTAATAGGCGATGACTGCTAAAAGCAGAATGAATAAGAAAAGCTGACGGACGATGTGAGATTCCGATTCCTTCTTGGGCGTTGCTTTCTTTTTGGATGGTTTACTTGAATTTGGTGAATCTTGGAGGGTTTCTTCAGCGCCGGGTGTTGTTCCCGTATGCCGGCGACGCATGGTCTCAACAATGAGTTCATCCTCGGACAATTCAGGTTGTTCCCCTTTTGAAGCAACAAACTTTACTGATCCAAGAATTCCCCGGTCATTCCTTAGATCAATCTTCATTGAAGCGCTCCTGGATTTCCCCGCTCAAAGCCCCTAGAACAACTGCATATTCATCAATATTTTCAAAATCAGGATCGCGAAAATTGAAGTGTTGCCCGAGGTCAAGTGGAGAACAACTATCCTCATATTTTTTGAGATTTGCCAATACTGCAGGATCACCCGTTGATGAGTAGTATAACAAGTTAGTGATCACAGTATCGGGATCACGTTTGCCTTTAATTGCTCTTTCAATGGCTTCTCTCACCTGCTCTATCAGGACAGCATCACCGCGAACATAATCCAATGTGACTTTGTAATCCCAATTTAGATTTGCCTGGAATATCCCACAGATTTCCTGATGTTGGAAAATATGGCAAGCGATAGTATTGTCTCTATTGTCCATGACGACCTGAATACCACCAGCAGTATCCATTTGACCACTGGCAGTAAGAATGTCCCCAATTGATTGGATATCCATTGTCACTTTTTTGACGCTGAGTTCAGATTGGGCAAACACCTTTTCAACCCACGTGTTAAAACTGACTGGCACTGCAATTGAGAGAAAATCCACACCATTTTCAGGTGGTCCGACCAATTCCTGATGCACAATGGAATACTGAGAAATTGCACTTTCCAGCATTTCAGTCATTCGCCATTTCAAGAACTTTTCTCGATCCCGATCAACAAGGACAGAATCCACTTTTGCCATATCAAGTGGAAACCAGTCACTATCAAAAACTACATGGGTGGTATTGTCAGGAAATTCAGCTGAATTCCTGATGGTGGCGATCTGTTCACCCAGTGCCATCACGATGGCTGAGTTCTCAGTATCCGGGATAAGCATACCTTCTTTAAGGTTGACCTTTCCCAGACTCTCAATGAAGGGAGTACCTTTAAAATTTACGAGCTGTGCGTATTTTAAAGTGTCATGTGAGATATGAATCGCCAGCATACTGCCTCAGTTTTATTTTACCCAGCTCATTTCACCATCCACAATACTTCCGTGGCTAGAATCAATCTGCGTGAAAAAGAGATAGCGGTTAGTTTCAATAGGTCTCTCAATGGGAGATTCTATTGAGAGATTTACGTTATTTCTAACTGTAATTCTATAGGGCAATTCTGTAACCGGACATTGTGTATGTTCCTTGGTTAACGCATATCGAGCATACAGTTGTTTTTTGACATATTTCTTGTTGACAACTGTATCTATCCAGCCACCAAAGGAATCTTTTGACATGAACAGGTCTTTTTCAGTATCTCCAGCAACAAATTCATCTGAAACCACATTCAGACTATCAATCTGAATCGAGTCTGAGTCTGAATAGGCCCAGGGTTCATGGAGTACAAACATGTTTTCCATGAGACTGTCTTCGCCAAAAATCATTACGTAGGTCTCCATCCCGTAAAAGATCTTCTCAACACGGGCAGTATCGCTTTTTTCCATGACATTTAGAGATTTTACACTATCAGTCCCATTAAAGTCATATTTGTAATTTGAATTTTCCACAGCAGTCAAAAATGCCAGGGTATCTAGTGAGAAATCCTGTGTGACAGCAATCTTCCCACGATAGAAGACACCATTGAATGTGCTATCATCAATTTGGACAACCGTATCTCGGGCGATTGTGAATGTGGTATCATACTCTGCTAAAAAGGTTGGAAAAACATCTACAAGAACGGTATCAGCAGGAAATTCTATTGTCTGTTGACCACTCCATTCAAGTGAATCAACACTTGCCAGATGTTCTGCAGTTCCGATCAATTCACGTGCATAGTCGTGAATATTGGTGAATTCACCTGTTAATTGCTCATAAAGTGCCAGGTTCATATCATCATAGTCTCTAAGAAACTCATCAAAAACATTAACATAGAGTGTATCTGTTTCTGCTTCTACAATCTGCCATTTCTTATAATCAGATTTTTTAATCAAGCGGGAAGCTACATATTCAACCACTTCAACTGCAGCTTTTTCCCAGTCAATCTCACTTAGATTTACATGGGTCTTATAGTAGGCCTGTTCCAGGCTTACTTTGTGATAATATTCAGAGATATTGCGGTGAACATTAATAGTAAAAGCCACATCGGACAGGTCAATATCAACATGAATTGAATCCAAGCCAACACCTGGTGAATCAAGTGAATCCATGGCTACAGCTATTATGTGTTCGGCAATATAGGCATTGGGTTCGGAGTACCCAGTCAGCATTGTATAAAGTGTATTGCGTCGCTTGTCCAGCGCAACGTCCATGTCTTCTGTTTTGATCTCTACTGGAATTTCAATGACTTCTTCGCTGGTATCGGAGTACATGAGGGTTAACGCAGAAGGAATCACATCCAGTGTATCATTTGCGGCCAGGAACGATTCCAGAGCCATGTCATAAAGCGTATCACCATAGGTCGCTGAGTCATATGAGTCCATGACGAAATTCTTCTTAAATGCGAGGAGTGTTTTTTGAAGATTTTCTTCAAATTTCAGAGGAATGATGAAGTCCACACGCACGGAGCCATCATACAGACTGTCAAACTCGACCCGACCATCCAATTCTGGATTTTTAGCAAGGCTGTCCATAACCCCATCGACCAGTGGGTTCGAGAAATTCGGGTATTTTGTATAGCTTCCGGTGAGGGCATTAAACATGGAGGTCTTGATATTCTGATAGAGGATGTCATATTTTTCTGAAACATTGAAGCTCAAGGCTATGCTGTCCAGCTCCAGGGTTTGTTCACCAACATAATTACCCTGGTCAAACAAAAATTTTACAGTATCGAGAAGTTGGCTGATTGCCGGGGCTTCCATAAAATGGTTTGGCTCAAGTTTTTCAAAAAGCTCAACATGCAGTTTGTTATATAATTCAATATATTCAGCGGAATAATTAACAGATACAGATTTTGGTGGCAAAGCGACCCTCTGGGGTCCATAAAAACTATAATTTGTGTCAGCGGCCGCTGCCAGCATACTATCACGCACACTGTTTACTACAAGAACCAACTGCTCAGTATCAGTAGTATAGGCTTTGGATAACTGATAATGAAGTTTTTCAGCCAGTCCAACTGTATTCATGCGAAAACGTGCATCGTCGCGCAATTCAGCTTCATAATCCCAGATTGTTTTTGGTAAATATATAACACTTACAAACAAGACAAGCAGAACCAAAATAATTATGGTGTTGATTCTGTGATTTGCTAAAACATCTTTACTCACGAGTCCTCCTCGATTACTCTGTCGTAACTAAACCCTCAATCCGGGCATATATTTTTTTGCCGATCCCCTTTACGAGGACAATTTCTTCTTTATTCTCAAACGGACCGTTTAACTCCGTGTAAGCCTTGATTCTATTTGCAATTGCAGGTCCAATACCTGGTAGTGTTGACAATGCCTCTACACTGGCTGTATTGAGATTTACACTGCCTGATATCTCCAGTTCACTTTCTGCAGTGGAAACATCCACTGCACTGGTAGCATCTAGATATGAACTGTCAATAAGCACTGTAGAGTCAGCATTGATCTGGGCTGAAATATCCTGAAATCGTTGCTCTTCCTCATAAAACCGATGCGGTCTTAATTGATCGTCAAAACGTTGATTTCTAACATATTTTATTACAGCACCAATGCCCAGAGTGATAATCAGAAAATAAACGACCATTCGCTCTTGGCGGGTAAAATTTAGCAAGTTTCCTGCCTCATCATAGTAAGGATTTTATTTTTCTAAACATACCATCACCCTTGCTGCGAGATCCGTAGTAGTCCGCAAGACGTTGATAGATCTCGCGCTCCTGTTTACTGGGCTTCTTTGGTGTTTCTATTTGAATTTTTACCATCTGATCACCCACGAGGTGACTGTTCAATCTCGGAATACCTTTACCGCGTAACCTGAGCAGCTTGCCAGACTGCGAACCCGCTGGAATTTTCAAATTCACTTTTCCCGTAAGTGTCGGTATTTTCAGTTCGGCCCCCATTACAGCCTGGGCCATGTTGATAAGCAACTCGAGATAGATATTATCTTCATCTCTGATAAAAAGATCATGCTCTTTCTCATCGATAAGAACGATAAGATCACCTTTTTGACCTTTTCTACGGGCTGCATTGCCTTCACCACGAAGGGTCATATAATTACCTGCATGAACTCCAGCTGGTATTTTTGCAGAAACAACCGACTCGTTGCGGATACGTCCATCTCCATGACAGGATTTGCATGGATTGGCGATTACCTCGCCGGTTCCGTCACAATTGCTGCAGGGTTGAATATTCACAAACTGCCCAAACATGGACCTGGATACCTGTTGCACCTCTCCACGACCATGGCATACAGAACAATTTGATTTACCCGTATTTCCTCGGGCCCCGCTACCATCACAGTCGGTACAAACTTCGAAACGTTTGACTTTCATCTTTTTGGTAACACCAGCTGCAATTTCTTCCAGGGTGAGTGGTAGCTTTATCTTGAGATCCGAGCCCTTGGAACGTCCTCTACTTCTTGATCCACCGCCACCGAAGATATCACCGAGACCACCGCCTCCACCGCCAAAACCATCCATAAAAATGCGCAGTGCATCAGAGAGGTCAACGCCAAATCCACCTGCTCCAAAACCACCACCAAAGGGATTACCCCCCATACCACCTTCTGGGGCATGGCCGAATTGATCATAGTGGGCTTTTTTCTGTTCATCATTTAAAACTGAATAGGCTTCGGCCGCTTCTTTGAATTTTGCTTCGGCTTCAGTATCACCAGGATTTTTATCAGGGTGGTACTTCATTGCGATCTTACGATACGCCTTTTTTATCTCAGCTTTGTCAGATCCCTTGGAAAGCCCTAAAACATCATAATAGTCACGTTTCGCCATAATTATTGACTCACCACAACTTTGGCAGCACGCAGGATGCGGTCACCCGCTTTATAGCCTTTTTCGAAGACTTCAATGACAATACCTGATTCCACATCTTCTGCTGGCTGCATTGCCATGGCTTCGTGGAAGTCGGGATCAAAGGCTTCACCCATGGGATCAAAGGCCTCTACTTCATCAGTGTCTTTCATATACTTTTTTATTTGCTCCAGAACCAGTTTCACACCTTGTTTACTATCTGAAGCAGCTTTATGCTCTTCCTCATATTTTGCTGAACGCTCAAGATTGTCAACAATTGGGAACAATCCCATGAGGACTCTATCCTTGGCAAACTGCAGGGAACGTTCTTTTTCTCGCTCAACGCGTCTTTTTCCATTTTCGTATTCAGCTACCACTCTCAGCATTTTCTCCTCGGCGGCCTGGACACGCATTTGATTATCAACCAACTCGCTGGCAAGGAGATCCACTTGTTCTTCCAATTTTTCAATGGTTTTAGTTAGCGTTTTTTCCTTGGCAGTCAATTTCGGCTTGGCCGCACGCTTTTTGGCTGGTGTAGCTTTTTTTGCTTTTTTTTCGGGCATATTATTTTGTGTATTTCGTGTTTATTAGTGTTTCAATTTTATCAGCTGTAAATTCAGCCAATCCAATAATTCTTTCATATTCCATGCGGGTAGGACCCAGGATATGAATCTCACCACTGCAATTCCGACCTTTGTAGGCCATGGAGATTAGGGACATATTCTTGAAGAATGCTTGCCCTAGTTCCCCACCAATGAAAATACTGGGCTTTCCTGAAAGCAGCGGCGATGGTAAATATTGTTGCAAACTATCTGTCTCAATGGCAGCCAAAAGAAATTCAAGATTGACAGGGTCTGTCATCTCAGGATAATGCAACAGTTGATGGGCGCCATAGGTTCTGAAATCATTTGATGTGCTGGAGGCAAGCACAGTATCGAAGCGTTTAAGAATCTGATCAATGATTGGATTCTTTCTGGCTCCATCTGCCGACCCTGCATCAACCATGTTCTGAACATCTTGAATATCAGTTTCCGCGAAAAGGTCATTCAGAATAGTTTCAGCTTCATGCAACAACGCTCGGGACAGGTGTGTTTCCAGCTCAAAGGCCACCGTTTTCACCTGTTCCAGAGACATGTGTACGATAAGAAGGACCGAATCATGGTCCAGTTCATGCAAAGCAATAGATTTGATGCGACTGGCTCGCTCCTGGGGTTTTGACATGAGCACCAGGGCGTGAGACATATCACCCAGGAATTGGGTGGTGTTTTTTATCAGGCGATCCAGGTCCCGACTCAGGTTTTCAAGTCCTGTTTCATAGTCTTGAATAATTTCTGCTTGTGGTAATTCAGCCTGCATCAGGCGATCGACAAAATAGCGGTATCCTTTGTCAGTAGGAATTCGACCAGCTGATGTATGCGGTTGAAGTAGATAGCCACCCATTTCAAGATTACTGAGTACGTTGCGTAAAGTTGCAGATCCCACCTTGAAATAATCCATGGCCACCAGTCGGGAAGAGCCCACTGGATTGCCGGATGTTGAGTAATCCCGAATCAGCCATTTAAGGACTTTTTCCTCGCGATCTTTCAGTTCCAGACGTGCCATTTCATTCATCCGCTTCATAACCAAACATAATAATTTTTGGACCCATTTAATACAAGGGATTAAATGCTGAAAGAGTTGCTATATAAGGGATGGAGGGGAATGTAAAGCGCACTCTATTAATCGTTCCGAATGACATATCAGGAACATAACATGCCTAACTTTTTCTACCAGGTAGCTTTATTAGATTGAAGTGGATGTGTCAGGAAACAAAGCGGAGCATACGACGAACAGCTTTGAGTACACCCAGCGAGGCAAGGCTTACCCCGAATAACAACAATCCCAGGATCACCTCAGGGTGATTCAGAATGCGAACGGGAAGATCAATTATACCATAATATTCCAGAAGCTTTTCAAGCGATGCTATGATCACAACTGACATGAGTGATCCTATGAAGCCAAGGATTCCACCCTCCAGGAAGAAAGGCGCTTTCACCATGAAGTCACTGGCCCCCAAAAGTCTAACGGTTTCTATGAATTCATACCTGGCCAGGATCATGAGTCTCAAATTATTGGCAGTGAGAAAAACGGTTGAAAGGATGACCATAAATAGGACAATGGTAGCCATCATGTATATAAAGCTCATAATACCCTGTACCCTATCAAACAAATCTTTCTTAAACATCACTTCATCCACTCCACTCACCACCTCCGTGGCATGAATGAAGGACTGTATATAGGGCGCAGTGCGGTAATTTTCTTCAAAAGTTATACGAAATGAGCTGGGTAAAGGATTGTCATCCAATAAAGAGAGCACATCCTCCCCAAACTCAGTATTATAAAGGGCCGCTGCATCTGCTTTTGAAAGATAGTCCATTCTAAGAATACCTGGATACTCAGCAATTATCTTGGAGAGTTCCCGGGTGTCACTCTGACTTACCTCATTTTCCAGAAATACTTCCAGATCATAGGTGGCCTGCAAATCCCCAATATACTGGAGACCATTATCCACAGCAAAAATGCCAATCCCAACCGAGAGAATAGCGATCATCACAGAGAAGACAGAAATCATAAAGGGCATGCGTGCGCGTTGGATCCCAATGACTCCCTCTCGTATGATATAGCTCAGTTTCATTTTACCCGATCCTCAACAACTTCCCCGGCAACAATAGTCAGTGTCCTGGAGGGGTCACTTTTTGTGAGCAGTTTATTATGGGTGGCAAGAATGATTGTAGTCCCTTGAGCGTTTATTTTCCACAACCATTCAAGTACATCGGCTGCGGTGTTATCATCAAGGTGAGCTGTGGGTTCATCGGCCAGTAAAATGTCAGGTGAGATGACCATAGCTCTGGCCAGGGAAACCCGTTGTTGTTCACCTGCAGACAGTTCGTGAGGATAATGTGACAGTCTTGATCGCAGTCCTAGCTCATCGGATCTGGCAACCACTTTCTGACGAACTTCCAGTGCTTTCATACCCTGCAGTTCCAGAGGTAATGCGATATTGCTATAGATATCTCTATCTCCCAGCAATTTTGAATCCTGAAAGGCCATTCCAATACGTTGACGAATTTTGGCGATATCCTTGCGTTTAGCGTAGCTGGTAACCTGATCAAGGACCGTTACTACCCCAGCGTTTGGAACCAATTCCAGATAGATCATTTTAAGGATAGAACTTTTACCACAGCCCGATTCGCCAAACAAATAGACAAATTCCTTCTTGGCAATTGAAATATTCAGATTTCGGAGCGAAATACCACTATCAAACCGTAAATGAACTTTGTCGAATTGAATCATTGGCTTTTTCTCAATGTCACGAGATAACGCTCAGATTCAGTGCTTGGGTCCTTCAGCGTTTCATCATCGATTATTTTCCAACTTTCAAAGGCGGATGACGCACAAAAGCCCTCTACATCTGAAATTTCATATGCTTTCTGGATATGGGTTTCTACTTCAACGGTATCTTCGCTACCAGTATTCAGCGTAAACACAGATTCAGCAAGTCGAGAAGCAGGGTCATAATTTGTATGGCGCTCATACCCTCCCGCTGAATTATTGAATATCTCCCGATAACCCTTGAAATGGGTCTGACAGAGCAAAGGTGTGACCACATCCATCAATAGGATTCCACCGGGTTTCAGCAATTCGTAAGCATTATTCAGAAACGCTTGAATATCAGCGTTTTCTAAAAGATAATTCAGTCCATCATGCAGATTGATAATTACGTCATATGTATGGGAAGACGAGAAGGTTGTCATATCACCCACACCAAATTCAACGAGGACCTGTTCCTCCCTGGCTTTTTTGCGGGCTATCTCAACCATGTGCGGGCTTAAATCTACTGCAGTCATATTCCAGCCACGCCTGGCCAGTCTAATTGCCATAGAACCCGTTCCGCAGGATATGTCCAACCAGGTTTTACCTGGCTGATGAGGCTTCACCAATGCTTCAATATCATCAACCCAGATATCATAGTCGATGTAATCCATCAAATCATCGTAATACTCAGCTAGCCTTTGGTAGGGTTGAATCTTATGAATGTTCTGCTTGTCTGACATTAATGGATATTCCTATCCACCACTTCCAGCAAACAGATAGATATAGAACGCCACATATCCCGAGACCAATACAGTCCCGGTCAAACGACCAATTTTGTGTCGCAGCCCAAGGGGTATGAGTACCAGGCCAAATAACATCATGATAATGTACTGCGCATGGGGAAATACTTGTGTCATCACTCCATCTACCATACGCGACTCAATTACCACCAGCGGTTTTATCAAGCCCACACCGCCCATGATGAAGAGAATGTTGAAGATGTTACTGCCGATAATATTCCCAACGGATATATCCCCCTGTTTACGGAAGGCCGCAACCAGAGAGGTAGCCAGTTCAGGAAGACTGGTTCCCACTGCAACAATGGTCAGACCAATGACCATTTTGGGTATTTCAAATTCATCGGCGATCCATACTGCACTTTTAACAAATAGCCAGGCTCCCAGGGAGAGCGCCACACTACCGGCCAGCACCAACAGAATGTTATGCAGTCGAGTACCCAGCTCACTATTCAGGTCTTCGGTAGGAGCTTCTGATGGATGCCGGTATAGATACCAGAGATATCCCAGCAAACAGATCACCATGATGAACCCTTCAATCCGGTTGATGGACCCATCCAGTGAAAAACCATAGAGCATTAGACTGATGACCAGTAGAAAAAGGAGACCCCGGTAGGTTTGCCGAAAATGAATAGTAATTGGAAATATCAGGCCACTCATTCCAAGGATTAGACCAATATTAGTGACATTGCTTCCAATGATATTCCCAATGGCAATGGTGGCAGAATCCTCCCAGACATTGGCAATCAGACTCACAACAAATTCGGGCATTGAAGTCCCAAAGGCTACAATAGAAAGGCCAACAACCAGAGGTTTTACACCGAGTTGTGTAGCAAGTTGGCTGCCACCCTTAACCAACCACTCTGCCCCATAAAAGAGCAAGGCAGCACTGATGGCAATGACCATGCTGTTACCGCCCATGCCAATCGAATTTATTAAGTCATTTACCATTTCTTATCCGTAAAATTTATATTTTTTAATATACTCTGAAACAACTGTAGGGACATAAAAACGTGTCATGCGATCAGAATAAAAACGTTCACGGATTTCTGTGCTGGAAATTTCCATTCGCGGTAAATTCAGAAAGGTTACCCGGTCTATCAAATCGGGATCGATATCGGTTTTCTCAAAGCGTGGTCTACGGGCGACCACCACTTTGCTTTCAGCCAGAATATCTTCCCACTGTCGCCAGGATTTGAATTCTGCCAGACTATCACTACCAATGAGAAAGTGAAGTTCTTCAGAAGAAATTCCATGCAACTTCTTCATTTCCATGATGGTATCAATGGTATATGACACACCACCGCGTTTAATTTCAATATCTGAATATTCAAACTGAGGGATATCATCAATACACAGTTTGAGCATGGCAATTCTATGCTCAACGGGTGTAACTGGCTTTACTTCAAATTTATGAGGTGGCTTGTGGGCAGGTATGAATACAATTTTATTCAGCTCAAGAGATTCACGGATCGCTTCAGCAATAATGAAGTGTGCATTGTGGGGTGGGTCAAAAGTTCCACCAAAAAGACATAGCTTCATTGTTATTGCTCAGTCACCCACTCGACCTGTTTTTTCAAGGATGGTCTCACCTAGAGTACGCATTTTTGTTTCTTCTTTGGGGGTTAAGTCATCACGACCACTCAGTGCAACTGAATTAAGCAGTTCACGTGCTTCTGGCCAGCGTTCAAGCGCTGCCATATCCCCTGCTTTACCAAGTCGGGCCGAAGCATATTCTCTGGTGTCGGGGTACTCTTCGATAATACTGTCATAATAGTAGATGGCAGATTCATACTCGCGGAGTGTATCATAAAGCTGGGCACTGGCCAGTAGCTTTTTAGCAAGTTTGCCTCTCATCTCAGAGATTCGGGTCTGAGCATCCTCTGAATACTTACTTCCTGGGTACATATCGATGAATTCGTAGAGATATTTCAGAGCCTTGTCTGTCATATCCCTTTCCAGACGATAGTCAGGAGATAATTCACAATACGCTTCCGTTTTCCTCCAAAATGCATCTTCTACAAAACTGGAATTTTTCATGCGACGGATCAAACGATCATATTCACTGATGGCCAGTAAAAACTCTTCACGGGCATAGTAGGTTTCTGCCAGATAATATTGGGCATCATCGGCATAAGCGCCACCTGGATCATTATAGATGATAAAAGTGAAGACTTCCTCAGCTTTGAGGTAATTGTCTTTTTCAAAATAGTCCATACCCCTCTGAAAGGTGGCCGCGATATCGGTGGCCTGGAGTGCATCCTTCTGAGAGGAACAGTATTGCAGGGTAGATCCAATCATCAGGATCATGAGAAGCGAAAGAATTGTTCTGGTAGAGCGCTTGATCAAAATTTTACCTCCACACTGATGCTATTCATAGCATTCAGCGGATTAATATAGAATTTTCCAGACATACTAGTTGTCTCAAATGTGGTCAGGTCTGTTCCCAACGCAGCATCAAAAGCACTTATCAAATGATTTACCATGATAAGTGTTCCTGCCAATTGGGCATTTTTATACAACTCATTTGAGTGTGTTCTCATTTTTATGTAAGTCAATTTATTGGGTGTGTAGGTTTTTTCTTCATCTTCCCATGCATCAAGAATATCATCCCATCCACACACAAATTCCGGATACTTGCTGATATTTTCATAGAAATGGTGATCTTTTATAGGCATAAAGTTTCCATCGGCATCTGGAACAGGATCACCATTAAAATCTCTTATAACAGGCATTTCATGTGTCTTGAGATTTGGTGAACATCTTTCATCAAATACCCCAGGTGACATCCTTCCATAGTACCAGTGTTCATCACCATATGCTTTGAATTCTTTTTCAGAGGATTCACCCTCAGAATAATTAATCTTGTAGCCAGCAATGCCTGCAACTTCGGCCGTGATAAAGGTGATGGCCTTTATTTTGTGTCCATTTTCCCACTGTCCCCAACCTGGAATAATGAGTGATTTCAGGAAATTCTTCATCATGGTCTTATTTACCTGAAGCTTTGCAGGACCAGTTGACTCAGCCTGCGCTACCCCAGCTGAAACAATGGACAGACATAGAACAAGCATCAGTATTAATGGATATTTTTTATTCAAAACCAAACAGCACCTTCCAATAGTATCTCCATTCACCGCCATAGTTGATCAACACATCATTGTTGGTGGTTACGGCCAGATCATCCAGACCATAATAGGCACCAAATTCAAAAGCGGTTGGAAATGCATAATATGAATTCAATGCAAGTCGTAAATCCACGCCCACATCACGAATGACATTTATTTGATCACCCTCATGTTGCATCCAGGCCGATATATCATCTACAGTAACCAGTTCCGGATCAGGTGTCCAGGCTGCTCCAAACTGAGCATGCACCCCCAGATAGAGATCCCGAATGGTGAGTTGGGCAGCGCGACGATAATTATCGCGGAAAATTGGAAATCTCAGGGTTGAAGTTGATACAAATCGGCGGGTACCCTTTAAGCTGTAAAAGGGATAGCCCTTTAACCCGGGTAGACCGCCACCAAATTCCCAGAAAAAGTCATCGATGTCATTATTATCAATGAGATTGACCTCAGTTGCATTGGAAATCACAAATTGACCGGGAACTGGTAATAGATAACCATAAAAACCGGAAAGATTCAGTTTTGCATATCTGTAGGCACCAAAAATGTTGCCCCAACGTTCTGTGGATTCATCATATCCGTAGCGATCCAGGAAATTATGATGATTGTCTCTAAGCGAGATACTGGCTTTATATCCTGACGGATTGATCCCACGCTCCTGACGTAATTTGATGCGGGACATATCCCATTTCAGACCCCAGTCCCAGCCTTTGAAATAATCGTAGCTGATCCCTCCTCCGGGCAATTTTGCCGGACCAACCTCATGCAATCCAATGGCAGTGCGGTAATTTGAAGCTGATATGTCAAGTTTTAGACTATGTGTAGGTGGTATACGAATATCTGCTGAGAGGACCCCCTGAGTCAGGCTAAATGTCAGGTCACTTGGTGCAGTGTATACCTTGTTATAATAGTACAAGTCTTCTCGGGTATGTCGCACCATCTGATAAAATTCAAATGTGAGTGTGGGTAAAAAACCTTTGTACTGTGTGGAAAGAAATATGTCCATATCCAGATTAGGAGCCACCCCAACACCACCCACCATGGAGTAATTACTGATTATTTCATCTGAGAAGAAATAAAACCCTGGTTTGAGCAAGACATCATTTTTTGATTGATCTATTTCGATCTGAAGTCTGGGAAGCACGAATAAGGGACCATATTGCAGGGTATACTCATGACTGTCAAGCGCTTTGTCATGCCGCACCCATGTGGGTTCGATGATTCGATTCACCGAAATATCAAGTGGTTCCGTTTCAACCGACATCAATTCTGATTCGTCTAATTCAGCAATGTTAAAGCCCAGGCTATCATAGAGCGAATAGTAGAGTTTTCCATTCTCCCACTCTGCCTGGAAGGCACCTCCATTAACATTGGTCAGGCGCTTATTCTCTGAAGAATTCAGGTTAAAACTATAAATGTTGAATATTCCAGTTCGATCATCACTATACATAACAAGTGAATCATTCTTGAATGTTGGATCACGTTCATCCCACACATCTGTCTTAATGGGTGTAATGTTTCTTTCATTCAAGTCGTAAATGGCTATATCACGATTGCTGCCCCCTGTGTAATCAAAGATAAGTCGGTTGCCATCGGGTGACCATTGTGGAACATAGACCTGGGTGCCAGGTGCAAAATGAGTTAGCTGCAAGACGCTATCTGGGTGATCAGGAAATGCCAGACATAGATTGTTGGTACCATCCCGCAAATTTACAAAGGCAATCCTGTCGCCTGCCGGTGACCAGGCTGGGTTTTTAACCCGCTCACCTTTGGTCAGCTGAATTTCATCTTTCAAGCTGTCAGGGTGAACAATGAAGAGATCTGAATAGCGTGAACCGCTGATAAGTAGTTGGCAACGCTCACAGGTAGAAACACTGTTTGCAGTCTGGAAGCAAGAGAAGTGATGATTTTTATGAGATGCAGGACGTGGATCTGGAGTGCCACCGTCGTAATATTCTTTACGGGCATAAACCAGATATTTCCCATCAGGGCTCCAGTCGAATCCTTCAGCAGTGGGAATTAGTAATTCTGCTTTTTCAGTTGAGTCCTTTATAAATAAGGAAGCTCGAGAGAGATATGTTTGCCCAGCGCTGGAAATGAAACCGAGTTTATCCTGGGTTGGATGCTTGCGTGGATAGTGATTGGCGTCCCCGTCTCGTTGAACAAAATGAATGGGGCTGAGGCTCTCATTTTCCTGAAAGGATGATTGTTGGCGCAAGGAAATATCTGTTTTCCAATTTTTCCAGAGCGCTTCAGAGGATATACCGAGTTCCGCTTCCAGGGCTTTATAAAAGCCATATTTTAAGGGAGAGGATAATCTATCCGTAATCCGCCTCAAAACATCCTGCCCATATTCTCGCCCGATGTAGCCAACCAGGCTGAATCCATGGTCGTAGACACTTTCATTGCCAATTCCAACTTTACCGAATCCATCCATCTCATTGAGTGTCAGTAATTTATCATATGTAATTCGATCACGGACAATCATATCCCTGATACTATCCCACCAATCCCAGCGGGTGGTATCATTTTGAAATTGTGCAATTCCCTCAGCCCACCACATGGGCACAGCGACTGATGGAAGTGGATAAGAGGCAATACCATTGGGATAGCCGTAGAGCACATCCTCGCGGCGCTCAGGCTCATAGGAAATCACCTGTAGATAGGCAGCTGGAACATTGCCAGGCATTTTTCTTGATGCTCTTAAGCTGATGATGTGGGTAAACTCGTGGGTAATAACATCCCGTAGCCAATAGTGTGAACCACGGAGACTGTAGTCAAGGGGCATGGCCCAGATTTCAATCTTATTATCGAAGTAGTAAGCACCCCCATTGGCATAGTCATCTGTATCACGAATGATGATGTGGGTTTTTTCCTCAGGTTCATATTGATATAAAGAGGTTATTCCGGGATATATATCATCTGCCACATGCAGAGCTTCATTTGCGGTCCAGGCAGTATTCTGATGATAATGAACAATAAAATGTTTACCCTCAATGGTCTCCCATTCCAGTTCAGGATGGTTGAACCCCTGCCCCACTGCCAAGCCGAACGTGGCCAGCAGTAAAATCATGTTTTTAAAAATACTCATCGTATAATGGCGATCTTAATAATCTCAGAATGCCCATCAACTGAGATATGAGCGAGATAAACCCCATTTGAGACTGTTGCGGCATCCCATACCCATTCGTTGTGTGCATTCTTTTGTAAAACTGGATGTTCAGTATATGCTACCTGAGCTCCATTCAGTGAATATATATCAATAGACCAGTTCTCAGCATCTCCAATCCAGGCCCGAATGGTCGTCTTAGCACCCTTTAGAGGGTTGGGATAATTGAAGACGGACCCCTTTTTGATCACTGGCTGCTCTGTCTCGGTAACACCAGGAGGAGACACTATTCGGTCTCCTTTGAAATTACCCTGAGGACCTGTCCAGAAAAATGCTTGAGAGTTAAACTCATCAGACTCAAAATAGAGTAATTCATCACCAGTAAGGACAAGACTTGCTGCTTGAGGACGTCGCAAGATGTTTTTGATGTCCCGGCCAGCTTCCGGCAATACCCCCTGTTCAACGAGGACGCCGCTGAGTGAATGAATGCTGTAAGATGTAGAATGGCGTAAAAAGATACCGATCTCCCCATCAGAGAGGGGTCCAATGATTGGGTTACCAAAATAAGTTTCAACCGCAAATGGATTGCCATTCCAGGCAGCTCCAGCCTGATTAATAATTTTCACCTTGTGTTGATAAAACAGCCCAATTTCATAAACCCCATCCATATCCACATCAAGTGGGATAATGTGGAGGGGCTTTTCTACTGTTATGAACGATTCAGTTCCTGAGGGAACCGAGGTAACCGTTAGTGAATTATCGGTATTTGACCAGGAGATGACATCTATTGCTTCAGCAGGACTGACAAATGCTGACGCTGAGTTCCGTTCGGGTAAAACGCCCACTGGTATGGGAGACTCAGTTGAATTCCCATAAAAGACCTGAAAGCCACTGGATGTCTGGAATCTGCCACTGGGCAAATCTATGAGGGATTCATTAATACTGGGATTGCCCGGGTTACCATAGAACCATTTCACCAAAGCAGGCGCATCATCTTTTGTCCCAAAATATGTTATTGGAGACGTAGGTGAAGCTGCCAGAATCAATTCATAGGGATCATCTATGGAAGTATTGTAGTGTGTTGATCCCGTTTCAATATGTATAAACTGAGTGCCACTGGCTTGTTTTGGGACAATCCAGGGATGACGAAACAGAAAACTCCCATCCGTGCTACTGTTAAAAATGACTGAAGGATCGAGTGTTGGTTCATCTACTATACCCAGCTCACCATTTACATAAGAACACTTCAGGATTTGTGATGAATCAGAATTAAAAGCCCATAGTTGATCGAGCGCTGAACTAAAACCAATAAAGGATGAAATAGAATCGGCTTCAACCATTCTATCAGAGGCAACTGAAAAACTCATGATGGAGCCATTTTTAGAGATGTTTTCAATGCGAAGGTGACTGGGAACACCAGAATTAGCATGGGTAGGTGGAAATGTTGTTGAGCTAAAATTGAGCAGACTATCCCCTACTATCTCCTCACTCCTATTTAAATGGAACCAGCCTTCGTTGCCAGCAAACCAAGGGTCGAACCACCAACCGGTTTCTAAATAATCAGCAAACAGTAACTGGGTAGTATGGCCCATATCCTGAGCACCATCAGCTTCCACGAAATCGACCAGCTGAATATCACCACCATTGGGATTGTCTTCTTCGAACCATGCAGATTCGTCAATATGCCAGATGTACAAACCATTGCCAGGAAGTCCGGCATGTTGTTCATCAACATTCAAAACCACCCCTCCAGTGCTCAATTCCACAGAAACTGTATCATAGCCTGGTTCATCTATCCAAAGCGTCATAGATGATGGTTCGATAAGATCACGCTGTCGATTTTCAAACAGATAGTATTCATTTTCTGAAATGGAGACACGTACTGGAGCATCACTAACTCCAATTGAGACATCCTCTCCGATATAGGCTTCAGTAGCATCAACCCAGCCCATTTTGATACGTGTGTAGGGGTTTGGATAGGCAGGGGCGATACCATGAAAATTATTTGAGCCCTGATCCATCAGCGCAAACCCACCAACCAGTGACGTGCCACTATCAGTATCATACATTGGTGGTAGTCCTAAATGGAAACCCAACATGAGGGCCATGGTTCCGTTTAGACCAACCTGGTAAAAACAGGGATCTTCAGAATCCTCAAAAAGACTACGGGTTTCCTTGTATTGGAGAAAATTTTGTGACTCAGGTAGAATAATGAGATCGGTTAAATCACCATCCAGGGTTTCCAGAGCTCCGTAATCTACAAAATCGGAAGCTGAAAGATAGGCAGATGGGATATTTCCAGGTGTTGGATCCAGGGCAAAAGCAAAGTCCCCTCCCATACCTGCATGAATCAGAATTACGGTTGAAAAAGCGCTGAAATCCACATCTGGGTCAGCCAGAGATATGGCATCACGACTCAGCTCAAACAGTTTGGCCGTTTCATCATAGGTCTCCAGATAGGGATGGTAATAAAGCATCTCATTGGGCAATTGATAACTCTCATCCTCACCAGCAGGGAAAACCTGAGAGTTGAGTAGATCTATACTTACCTGACCTTCAGTGACAGTTCGCCAGTAATTGTCTGCTGCAATCAGATGGTCCTCAAAATAGCTGCGTCCATGAGGAGGTGGATCAATGGCCCAATCTTCACATTCCAGATCCACGGTATCCTGCAGAACAAAGCTGCCATCACCGGTAGTTGCTGGAGATGTATCCGTACTGAAGGAAACACGCAGCACTGCCACCTGCAGTACCTGTGCTGAAACAGTCATTGTTGACACCATTGCCAACAACAGTATTATTATGAATTTATGAATGATTTCCCCGCTTGCTCTTTTTGTTTAACACTAACCAGGGCGAACTTGGTAATTAAACCAACGCCCTTAAAACTTGAGCATGAGAGAAAATCGCATGGTATTATTCAGAGGATGCGTTTCTTCTGCCACCGTGTATCCAAAATCGAATCCATAATTGCCATATCTGATACCGGCACCTACGGTCGGTGTCGTAATTTTTCCTTCTGTATCATAATAATAGCCACCACGTATGGCGAACATTTGATTATACCAATACTCCAGTCCAATACTATGGATCAGTGATGAAAACTCGTCAGTGAATTTTCTATCGTCACTATTCCCGACTTCAAGTACGCCATCTTCATTATAGGCACCATCTGGAGACTGTGTGGTATCACCATTGGCAATTTCCCAGCCACCAATAACACGGTCATTATTCATATCCCGATCACCACCAAGATACCAATCATCAAGGAAAGATGTAACAATACCCTTCCACCATGAATCAGTGTGGGCTATCTCTTTCTGTCCATCTTGATTGTAGTTTCCTGAAAGATTGACATCGCCATTTTCATCGTAACCACCGATGGCCCTGTCACCATCCCAATCCATGGTAGCATATTCACCGACCAGCAATTTGTTTACATCATAGACGATGTTCAAGCTATTGTGTTTTGATTCATAAGCGCGAAGATTGAACCCCATCTTCAAGTTCGTAGGCATGGGATCCGCCTGCTCCTCATCATTGAAAATGACTTTTGGGCCAAGATTAGAAACCATCACGCCCAGATCCACTCTATCACCCAGATAACCTTTGGTCAGATACCCCACATCAAATCCGAAATTGGTTGCAGAGCCTTTTGTCTCTTCTGTACCCACTTCAATAAAGGAATCTGTCAAATGTTGGTGTAACAACTTGAAATTAAACCCGATACTGGAATGCTCAGAGATCATAGTTGCATAGCTTACGGTTCCAGAGAAAAAATATGTCAAAAAGGTACCCAGGTCCACTCCATTAGGATCTGTATGCTGCTGTTCACCAGCATTGAGATAGATGAGATTTCCACCAAAGACACCCAGGCCTTCTACAGGAACGCGGCCTCCCAGGAAATCATAGTACATATCATCAACCAATCCGGGCAACCAGTTGACATGCATACCTGCCACTTCGTATCCCTCTTGAAACCCTAAGCCGGCAGGGTTCCAGTAGGTTGCATAGGAATCATCTGCTACAGCCACTTGAGCCTCACCCATACCACCTGCGCGAGCACCAGGTGCTATCAATAGAAAGAGAGCGGATTGCGAGAAAGCGATTGAAAGGAGCATGAGACTCCCAATCGCAAGTTTTAAAATTTTATTTGTCTTCATCTTACATAACTCCTCATTCATAAAAAAACCGAATGTATTTAAAATCATTCGGTATCAACTTTAAAAAGATTAACGCCAGTTTCGTATTTGTTTTTTAGAAGGATTTTCAATATAAAATCCCAGTAACGTTATCTCTATTAAAGCTCTCCTCTATTTAAGCGGGCGAATATAGGTTTCCAGCCAGCCCTAATCAACGGGTTTTCCAATATTTAGCCCCTCTAACGGTATAGATAACTCAGGCAAGAGCTGTGGAATACCGGCGCTAACAGGATACAGAATGTTTTGATTTTTTTCATATAAAAGGCCATCTGTTGAAGTAGAAACCTGACTACCATCACGGTGGCTAACATTCATAGTTGGAATCAATGAATTGAATTCAGCCAGAAAATCATCTCCAACTTCAACCAGTGGCGATTTCGAGATGGGACAATGATATTTAATCTGACTCATACTTACCTTAACTTCAAATTTGCTTCTTCTTTATAACCACTGATAAAATCCTGCACAGATTCAATCTTTGATTGCTTCATCTCTTCGACGCTACCAACAAAGGAAAAGTTCCCCTGATCCAGCAATCCAATCTTATCTGCCAGAAAAAAGCCGGTTGGGATGTCATGGGTCACGATGATACTGGTGACATTCATATCTTCCTGCATCTCTTTGATCAACTTTGCAATTTGCGAACTGGTAACAGGATCCAGGCCCGTAGTTGGTTCATCGTATAGAATGTATTTGGGTTTCATGGCAACTACACGCGCCAACCCAACTCGTTTTCGCATACCACCACTAAGTTGAGCTGGAAATTTATCACCAACGTCGGTCAAGCCAACACGACGGAGGCTTTCTTTGGTAATGCTGTCAATTTCTGACTCTGAATAGCGATTGTTGGCCTTGAGACCGATGCCCACATTATCGCAGATGTTGAGGCTGTCGAAAAGAGCGGCTGACTGGAACAACATTCCAAATTTTAATCTGCATTGATCCAGACCTTTGGAATCAAGTGAACCCAGCACATCGCCATCAATAATAATTTCGCCCGAATCGGGATATAGAAGTCGAGTGATCAGCTTGAGTAAAACACTTTTGCCCTGACCACTCTTACCCATGACTACTACACTTTGGCCATCTTCAACTTCAAAATCAATACCATCCAGGACCACCAGGTCGCCAAAGGTTTTGTTTAGATTTTTAATTTCGATCATTTTGGGTATTCAAATGATCAGATCGACCTGGATTTGTTATATCTCATCCAATTCGGCTCTGAACTCTTTCACATCCTCAAATTTGCGGTAAACGCTGGCAAAACGTACATAGGCAATTTCATCCAGACCTTTAAGATGTTTCATCACCAGCTCGCCGACATCTTTGGCATGGACTTCTGAGGAGCCAAAGGTATTCACGTCTTGAATTATGAGGTCCACTGTCTGATTCATCTGAGCGCTATTTACCGGTCTTTTGCTACAGGCAATGGCTATGCTTTTGAGGATTTTCTCTCTATCAAATGGCTCTCGCCGTTGATTGCTTTTGATTACGAGCAGTGGTTGGGTTTCCACATACTCATAGGTTGTAAAACGATATGAACAGCTACCACATTCCCTACGGCGTCGGATGGCGCGACCATCCTGGGTATGTCGTGAATCGATTACTCTGGTATCACCCTGCTGACATTGAGGACAATTCATCAGATCTACTCAACATCCTGGTAATGAGGAAATGACTTTGACAATTCAGTTATCTTCGATTTAACCAGTTCGTGGACAGCTTCATTGTCTGGATCTGAGATGACTTCATTTATGAATCCGGCTATGTGTTTCATCTCAGCTTCCTTAAAACCTCTTGAAGTGAGTGCAGCGGTTCCGATTCGAATGCCACTTGTAATGAGGGGACTACGCTTGTCAAAAGGCACCATATTCTTATTGGTGGTCATGCCTGAGGCTTCAAGGACACGTTCAGCCTTTTTGCCACTGATTTCATTTGCTGTAAGATCAATAAGCAATAAGTGGTTATCTGTCCCACCAGAGATGAGATTATAACCATGTTGGGATAACGCTTGACCCAGTGTTTTTGCGTTGGCGATGACCTGCCTGGCATAAACTTTAAAATCAGGCTTCAAGGCTTCACCAAAAGCTACTGCTTTAGCGGCAATCACGTGCATAAGTGGACCGCCCTGGATTCCAGGCATAACCGTGCTATCCAGAAGTTCGCTCATCATCTTTGTTCGGCCACTTTTGGGCGCCACAATACCGAAGGTATTTTCAAAATCCTGGCCCATCATGACCAGACCACCACGGGGACCGCGAAGGGTTTTATGGGTGGTTGAAGTGACGACATGGCAATGAGGCATCGGGCTGGGATGCTCTCCCGCTGCAATTAACCCTGCAGGATGGGCAACATCAGCCATCAAAAAGGCACCTACTTCGTCAGCAATTTCACGAAAGGTCTTAAAATCATAGTGTCTGGGATAGGCGCTACCACCAGCGATGATCATTTTGGGGTTATGTTTCTTCGCCTGATCACGGACCATATCATAATCGATGCGACCTGTTTTAGCGTCAACTCCATAGGCAACAATATTGTAGAATTTGCCTGAGAAATTCACATGGGAACCGTGGGTTAGATGGCCACCATGGGCCAGATCCATTCCCAGAACAGTATCACTGGGCTTCACCAGTGTAAAGTATACTGACATATTGGCCTGCGAACCTGAATGTGGTTGCACATTGGCATACTCAGCGCCAAACAACTCCTTAACGCGATCTCTGGCAAGGTTTTCAGCCGTATCTACAGCTTCGCACCCTCCATAATAGCGCTTACCAGGATACCCCTCAGCGTATTTGTTGGTCATGACACTACCAGCAGCCTGTAAAACGGCCTTACTTACAAAATTTTCGGAAGCAATCAGCTCCAGCGTGTGGTTTTCTCTATCACGCTCGGCCATAATGGCTGCGTAAATCTGTTGATCGGATGCTTTAAGATCAGTCAGCATGTTGACCTCCAGGATTGGATTCAATTTTCTGTAGACGCCTGGCATGACGGTCACCTTCCCATTCAGTGACCAACCAGGGCTCTATAATATGTTTCATGGATTCAATGGATTGGGTTCTCGCCCCGAGGCACAACACATTGGCATCATTATGCTCTCGACTGAGAATTGCTAAATCTTTAGTAAAGCAAAGTGCAGCGCGCACTCCCGAAAATCGGTTGGCAGCTATGGACATTCCGATTCCGGTGCCGCAAATCAAAATACCGCGGTCGACACTACCCTTTTGCAAGGCCCGACTAACTTGAGCGGCATAGTCGGGGTAATCAGTAGACTCACTGGTATATGTGCCTTCATCGACGACAGTGTGACCAGCCAATTTCAGAAATTTGGCAATCTCTGTTTTTGCTTCAAGAGCAGCATGGTCAGAGCCGATGGCAATATTCATAGCCAGTGATTCCTTTATTTTTTCGGGGCAGCTACGCTTCTATTGAGCCACTTATAACATTCTTTTTTAGGCTTGGCTTTACCGGCTTTAACATATCCATCTGTGTTAAAGAACCAGTCACCACTTTGAGGAATACGGGCTTCTTTCAGGAATTCAATTTTATTACGAACTTTTCCATAGCCTTTTGCCTTGGCAGTTGTATAGTCTTCATAGGCCATCATAAACACCAGTTTATCATCAAAATCTGGTACAGCACCGGAACATTCTACACCAACGGCTTCGTAAACGGCTGCACGGTTGGCATAAGCCTGACCATTATCACTATCCATCTTGATGCCCTTGCCAGCCCAGGTCATGGCTGATTTTAGTTGGCCATCAGCGATATAGGCTTCGGTCATATCAAAATAAATGCGGACATCTTCTGGATTTGCTGTATTTAGCTTTTTTAGAATGGTGATAACATCTTTGGTTTTACCAATCTCACCATAAGCTTGAACTAGAGTCTTCATGACGTTAGTCATCCCGGGAGATTCTTTCAGGATACCCTCAAATATGTTGATAGCCCTATTGGTTTCACCAACAGCCAGCAGTTCGCGACCCAGGTCTGTTGCATTCGAAATATTAGCTGGATTCTTCTCGTATTCCTCTTCCAGAATACCAATTACATCACCACCAGTTGACTCTACAGCTTCACGTTTAATAAAAACTAAATCTTTATTATCAGGATCGTTAACCAGCAAGGCATCTGCCAGACTTTTTGCTTCATCATACATGCCTGCTGCGAGATAATCGTTGGCAAGCTCCATCCCCAGGACAGCGTCCTCAGGAAACTGAGCATACTTTGCAATCTTGGTCTGCAATACAGCTTCGTCATCACCCATGACGCCCAGCGCGTGTAGCTTGCTGTCCCACAGGTATTTATCGCCCGGTATAATTGCGAGACCTTCATCATAGAAGATGATCGCTGAATCAATGCTTTCCAGTTCGCGGTAGCAGTTGCCCATGTAAACGTAGACGTTTTTGGCCATGGCTTCATCAACACATTCATATTCGAACAATTTCTTATAATTGAACAGTGCGTCAGCATAGGCTTTATTTTTGTAATATTCCGTGGCAAAGCTTAGATGCTTCATGCAATACCGGGAATTTGCTTTACGCACAGAATCTTTACGTGCTTTCTCAATGGCTGCCAATTCCTCAGGTGTGGCCTGGGGTGGCATACAGGCGGAAATAACCATTGTGAACAACATGATGCCCATAACGATAAATGACACAGCTTTTAACTTCATGAGTTAACCCTCATCTTCTTTTAACTTTTCTAAACCAGGTATCATTAACTTGAATACCAAACTTGACCCGGATAAATTGCTCTTCAGGTAGACTAACTTCGCCCCCGCGCGTCCCAAATTCTCCAGATACATCAAATAAACTTCTTCCATTTCTCAACCTGAGATTCATCCCCGAAACAATTGAATACTCATGAATAAGATCATCACTACCTGAAACCAGATAATAATTCTTTGCCGATAATCCAACCTGCCAGCCAGTTCGCTTGGCCCAGCTACGGGACATGCGATCCCGGGCAGCTCTTAACATTGACATCTGAAAACTGGCAACAGGAACGGTGTGCCACCCATCAGGTAATGAAAATAATCGTGCTGAGTCGAATCCAGATTCAGGGAAAATCTGTTGGCCTATACCAGCTACAAATTTCGTATAGTCGGTGTGATGGTAGACAACACCGAATTTCACGGTAGATGGCCAGGCAGCCAATTCCTCAGAAAATTCAACATAAGTATCAGTTCCAGCAAGACTGTCTCTACCGTCCAGGGTTGGTCTGTCATATGGCAAATCGATTGTTAGACCGAGAGACACTTTCTCAAATATCTCCGTTGAGAGACCTAACTCCAGGGATTGTCCATTTAACCCACCCCGCAATACATACATTTCTGCTAATTCATCGGATTCCAGAACCGATTCACGCCTGATAAAACCATGGTAGGCATGCCATTTTAAACCAAAACTCATGGATGGGTTCAGTGCATACCCCAGTCCAACACTGTAGTCCCAAATTCCACCGTCAGAGTTTTGACTCAGCGTACCGGATAGAAATGGAACTTCATAACTATTATTAAAATCTGCAACCGCCTGGGCACTGAGACTCATACCCACGTTGTTTCCCACGGGAAAGGCAAAATAGAATTGTTCCATACGGGTATTATTGGTCATCGTCTCTGATACGGTTCTATACTCTGAACCAAGACCAACACCAAAATAGACACGCTTCAAATTGTTTAGGCCAGCCGGGTTTTGCAGGGTAACTCTACTTGTATCGCGCAGAGCAACTACACCCTGACCAATACTACTCACCAGTGGATCAGTACTGGGAAATAAATCTCCATACCCAAGACCATAGTATGCTGATTGCCCCATTAAGGATGTAGTCAGTATGGTGAAGATAAAAATTAGTTTTCTCATGGCTTCACCGCCTTAGAAACACTCACAAAGGTTGCGGAATTGAGGGGATCATTAGAAATGGCTATAAAGCCAGGATCGTAGCCGACATGGTCAGGCTTTAAGACAAGTTCAAGACTGTTTCGCTCCTCATCTATGGCTGTTTGCACAAGGACATTGATTTGATTATTGATATAGGAATTTCCAGCACTCAGTTCAATGGAAGCTGTATATTCTGTTACCGGATCCGTAACACTCATTTCAAAAGTCAGTACAGAGTCTTGTGTATACAATTGAGATGCCGACGTATCAATAGCTGGCAAGAATTTAGAGCTCACAATATGCAACAGCGTATCACCTGTAGTGACAACGTCAGTGAGGTCGATAGTGAAGACTATAGAATCGGCAGTGAATTGACTGATATAGTCATACGTGCTACGATCAAATTCAGCTGATTTTTCCATAACATGCATAAAGAGCGTATCGGCTGCTATTGAATGAAGTGTCGTTACACTATCTTCTCCATCAACATCTGCTTCATGAGAGTAAAATATCAGGCGGGGGCCTGAAACAGAGCCTCCTCCATAGAGTGATGAGAGATACTCTGAATCCACGGGAAAAACACCCAGACTGATCAAGCTATCACCTTCAACCAGCAAATCTTCAGGCAGTGTATAGGACCAGACCCGATCCCCATCTGTAATATCTTGAGATTTGTCGTATATCCATGATTCAGAGGGTGGGTTATTAACATCCAAATTCTGGTCAGTAATTTCATAAAGGCCAAAATTCAGCTGGTCGGTTTCAAGGGTATCTGCTCCATTCTCCGGGAATGTATGCTGATGAATCATTTGAAATTGGACACTATCCACCAACAGGGGATTCATAACCGTGTCATTAAATGTGAAGCCAACACTGAACCCCGATTTATAAAAACGAGTTTCACCTACCCAAACGCGTAGATGATTTCCCCAATCAACTGCTTCAGCACCTGAAGAAATGTCAGTAACATTATTCAGTGTATCTTCCTCAATTGAAAAGGGATTGTAGATAAAGGTGGTTGTTTCAAATGGTACGGGTTCGTCACATGACCATATGACAACTGATAGCGCAGCGAGTAAAAAATAAATCCGGATTTTCATAAGCCCCTTAGTAAAAAGAGCCAAGTGTCAAACACTTGACTCGAATGGTTTAGAGTCAACATTGTCAATATTCAGAGTTTTAATACTCAACTCCGAAGAATGTTTCCAATTCCATGTTGAGCTGTTGCCAATCTTCATCACTTTCATCGGAAATTGTGAAGTATTTGACAGTTTTGCCTGCTGCTTTCAGCGCTTTTTGAATATTCTTGTGACCTTCGATCTCTTGCTTGTTGTCTTTGCCATCAATAGATATGCTGATAATTTCATCGGCATGTTTAATAGCGAGTCCAAGCAGGTCATCTTCGTAGCCGGCGTAGTCTTCTGGCTCTAATCCAGCCATTTCGTACTGTTTCTTCCCGACCTTACCCATTTCTTCAATGTTCACAAGATTGAGAACGGTTTTCATCTCGGCAAAGAATTCTTCTTCAGCATAGACCGTTTTGAAAAGGACAGGAACCATGGCCGTGGTCCAGTCATTACAAAGGATATAATCTGGCTGCCAGTATAAATAGGTCAGGTTTTCGATGGCGATTTTTGAAAAGTAGAAATATTTTTCTGCATTTCTTTGATTGTATCGACCTTCAGCGACCTTATAAAGCGTCTTATTCTTGCCGCCAAAATAGGGTTGATATTCCATAAAGTAGACTTGAACACGAGTGGATGGCACAAATGCTGATTTGGCTGCCCCAATGACGAGGTCACCTTTATATTCGACTTCAATTTCTTTCAGTCGAATAACTTCGCGGACAACATATCGGCGTTCGCTAACGAAACCGTAGCGTGGGGTAAATATTCGTAGATCTTGCTTTTTCTCCTGAAAATGGGACGGGACCTTATTCGAGATTTTAGCGAGGTCAGTTGCCTCAGAAAAAGGTGACACTTCTGAGGATAGATAGTAAATTTTTACAGGCATAGAATTTTTTTTATTTTAACCTATTATCTGGAGGCAAGGATTTGCTTGACTTTTTCCCGGTAGGAACTCTCAGGGAACAGATCCAAAAGCCGTTCTAATTCGTTGTAACCACGCACTTTATCACCGCTATTGATGTACGAGTAACCAATCTTGAACTGTGCCGCATCTGCTTTATTAGAGTCAGCATAATTCAGTACCTTACGAAAAGCTTCGATAGCACGGCTATATTCGTCCAAGGCATAATAGCATTCACCCACCCAATACTGAGCATTGTCAGCATAATCATTTTGAGAGTCATTTCGTATGAGCATTTCAAAATCATCAATGGCTCCCATGAAGTCACCATTCTGATATGAGCTAAGCGCATCAATATAATGCTGCTTATAGGTCTCATAATCCATCTTGGCGGTGGCAGGCTTATGAACTACAGACTGCGCTTCCACAGGAGAATAAGTTGAAGTGACAATATTCGGGCTTGTGTTTGGCATAGCCATCAACTCATTAAATGAATTTGTAAGTGAAATTATTTTGTTTTCAAGCAAAACAAGCTGTGAGAGAATATCATAATTCGCACTGTCTTGTACTTTTGCATGACGTTCAAGGGTACCAAACTGCTCATCAGAATTCATCATATGATCAGCAACTGATAGTTGGTACTCAGAGAATGAGGAATCCAGTATTGAAAATTGTGACTGGATATTGAGCAGGTTTTCTTCCAGCACTTCCATTTTCGCTGGATCCATTGTGGCATAAATACTGTCTACCTGAAACTGAGTTGTTTGAATTGAAGAGGTCAATCCAGTGAGTGATTCTCGGATTCCATTCTGCTCAGCCTGCAAACCTGCGATTTGCTCCTCATTGTTTTTTGCCAATAGGGCTGACAGTGAATCGTTACGATCCCGCTCAGTGGTCAACTTTTCCTCCAATTCGGTGGAGAGTTGTTCCAGTGTATGCTTGGATTCCGCATTAAGTTTGTAAAGATTCTCAAGGCTGATATGATTTTCGTTGTAGGTCTCGCGCATGGCTTTGACCTCCTGAGAAAATTCCTTCAATTTGACGTCAAGAATAACCAGGACACTGTCCGTTCCCTGAGTATCCTGTTTAACCTCATCTATTTCTTGCTTAAGGTTTTTTGAACCAGAGCAGCCGATGATGAGGGCTAATATCAAGATGATAGCGAACTGTCTTTTGTACATTGCTTAAACCACTTTCTGCTGGGAGTTAAGACAAGAAATCATACGGCCGTAAATTTAACCTTCGCAAATGGTCTCGCAACGCTAAATGTCTGGGGATAGTTAGGGCTTAAAGGCTTACCGAACCGCACGTCTAACAGAAGACATATTTGCTGAAAGTCCCGCCATTATCATCGATGTAACCATAAATGATCCTCCATAACTGATGTATGGCAATGGTATTCCAGTTACTGGCATAATTCCGGCAATCATCCCCAGGTTCACAAAAACATGAAAAATGAGGACTGCAGCTATTCCAATAAGTATAACACTATTAAAACGGTACTTGCTACTGTATGCCTGTGTGATCAATCTTGCTATAAGCAAGTAAAACAGTGCCAGAACCAATATCACCCCCACAAAGCCAAATTCTTCGCCAATGACAGTCATAATAAAATCTGTGTGCTGTTCGGGTAGGAATTTCAAATGGGTTTGTGTCCCTTCCCCCAGACCCTTCCCAAATGCACCGCCCGATCCAAAAGCCGTGAGGGATTGAGAGACTTGATAACCGGCCCCCAGGGGATCAGATTCTGAATCTATCAGGGAAAGAATCCGTTGTTGTTGATAGGGTTTGAGTAAGGCCCATAAAAGGTTTGTGACGCCACCAAGAATTACATTTATGCTAAAGTTCAAGACTTTGGTCCAGAATGGTAGATTGCTAAAATACAGAACCACAATAATGAGCCCCATCCAGATAAAGAATGAGAGGGTCTGAAAAGCGGCAAGCATAGATATTACCGGCGCCAGCAAAAGGAAGAAATAAAGGGGGCTGATACCTGCCCAGAAAATAACCACAATAAGAATTCCAAAATACACCAAGGCGGTACCCAGATCAGGTTGTAGTAAAACCATGATTGTAGGGCCCAGCGTCATGGCAACCGGCGTCATAAGCTCTTTGATAGTGGAGAGTCTTCGTTTGTGATCTGCAAAGTATTTTGCCAGAGCCAACAGTAGAAAAACCTTCATGAATTCAGAAGGCTGAATACCAAAACTTCCAATACTTATCCAGCGGCTAACAGATCCTCCACCCTGGAAGGCAATGGGAATAAGTAGCAGAGCTATCCCCAGCCCGTATCCAACATAGGTCAGATTATGAATAATCTTTCGTGGAATCAAGTAGGCCATGAAAAACAAGCCCACACCTAAAATAACCCAGGCACTTTGACGCACAAAATATCCTGCACTTGATTCATGCTGAGCTTCAATACTGTATATGGCTAATAAACCACTGGCCGATAACAATAATACCAGAACCAGTGTACTCCATTCAAGCTCCCTTAATCGACTAATTATAAAGGCTCTAGCACTCATGCGTTTCTTCTCGCAATTGATCGCAATATTTTCCCAATGAGGGGGGCAGCTTTACCGCCACCGCCACCACCATTTTCCAGGAGCACAGCCCAGGCATAGGGATAGCGTTCATCCAGACTGAAACCTATAAACCAGGCATGATCTTCTCCATGAGGATTCTGAGCAGTACCGGTTTTACCATATATATCCCAACCGATCTGACGTGCGGCCTTGGCTGTTCCCTTTTGTCCGTTCACAACATCCCACATGGCCTGGTGGATAAAATCCCATGATTCTGGGGAGGCCATATTGTGATCCTCTGGTGGAGATATATTTTCGTGAATTACTTCGCCATTTTTGGACACAACTTTATTCACAAAATGAGGTTGATACTGGATTCCCCGTTCGGCAAGCATGCTGGCAAATTGTGCGAGCTGTAATGGCGTTACCAGTACATCTCCCTGACCGACTACAATGTTTAGCAGATTACCCTTGGTCCATTTATTCTGGCCGTATTTCCGATTCATAAATTTAGTATCAGGAACCAGCCCCTTGTTCTCACCGGGAATATCAATGCCGGAAAGCTCACCCAATCCGAATTCACGAGCCAGAACGGCCCAATCTTCCAGGCCAATATCCTGGATTAGATTGTAAAAGTACACATTACAGGATTGTTGAACTGCATCGTGGAGATTGACCTTGCCATGGCCCCCTTTTTTCCAACACCCAAAGGATCGGTTGCCAAGTCGATAGCTACCTCTACATAAATAGGTTCGTTCTCGGGCATTGGAATGATTCTCCAGGGAATACAGCGCTGCCAATGGTTTCAAGGTTGACCCAGCGGGATACAGGCCCTGAATGCCTCTATCGTATAATGGTTTGCGTCTATCCTGGATAAGGGCTTGCCAATCCTTAGATGAAATTCTACCTGAAAGCATTTCAAGATCATAGCCGGGTCGGCTGGCGTAGGCTAAAATTTCTCCGGTTTTATGATTTAAAAGGACAACGGAACCTGAGGAATCGGCCAATGCTTTTTCTGTGGCTTCCTGTATATATGAATCAATGCTGAGTATTAAATCATATCCCGGTATCGGATTGACCGGAGCGCGCTCCTCCAATTCACCAATTTCCTGACCCAGCGCGTTTACCTCAATGTACCTGAACCCGCGTTGACCGTGGAGGTCAGACTCATAATACTTTTCAATACCCTTCCACCCCACTTGATCACCAGGTTGGTAATCTGAATCCTTCTGAAAACGCTTTAGATCATCCCGATTGATTTCTCTGGTGTATCCAAGTGCATGGGATAGATCAAGATTTGAGACATAGTTACGAATGGGCTCAATACTATAGGTGACACCAATTAGCTCCAGACGATGCTCCTGTAGATGGGATATTTTCTCAAAGGGGACACGACTGAACACTTTGGCCGGTGCGAATGAGCCACGACGATTTTTGACAATCCTGCGATTAATTTCATCCACCGAAACTTCCATAACCTCGGATAATCTTTGAAGAGATTCAACCTGATCGCGAATCTCAATTGGGATTACCGAAATAGTGTAACTGGGAGCGTTGTCCACAATGAGCTTACCATTTCTATCGTAAATAACACCGCGAGAAGCCAGAACGGGGACTGCACGGATATGGTTGGCAGTAGCCTTTTCAGCGTACTTCTCATGAAAGACGATCATAAGGTAGTAATATCGACCAATTAAGGTCAGAAAAATCAGAGCCAGAATGCCGTGAACCAGGAGAGATCGCCAGCTTTCGACAATGTTCTTCCCTTGAAGCACTACTCAGCCCCGACTCGGAGCAGGATAAAAATTCCGCTAAGAAGTGCCAGTGTGTAGAGGGTTCTGGGGAGCATGATCAGAAACACAATATTTCCCGTGGCCCATTGGGAGTCCTGATGTGATACCATCACCGTCAGAATAAAGAAGACCAGTAGGAATCCGGTATACAACAGGTATTGAACAATTACCGGAATTCTCACTATCCGGGCATGAAATATTCCAGATAGATATCCAACAAGGGCCAGCGCAAGCGAGCTAATACCAATCATATCGGTTCCAGTAAGTGCATCTATCATGAATCCCAGGACAAAACCCAGCCACATCGCCTGGAGTTGGCTATGTGTAAGACCAACATAGATTATAAAGATTACCAGAAAACTTGGTATGGAACCGTAAATGCTGAAGATATCCCCCAACATCCATTGAAAAATGAGAACCAGTAGCCCTAAAAAGCTATACTTTAAAATATCAATCATCTTGCTTAAGTATGAATATTTCTTCTATTCGGTTAAAATCTGTGGCCAGATCTACACGTACTGATTTCACATAGTCTTCAACCACAGGAGAAATCTCAGAGACCCACCCAACAAAGATGTGTTCAGGGAAAATGTCACTAAACCCAGAGGTAACTACGGAGTCTCCTGCTATAACCTCAGCGTTCTTGGGAACATCCTGAATGAGATACCCCTTTTTTAGGGTATAGCTAAGTATTCCCACATCACGAGAACGCATTTCGCGCACAGAGACCCTGAAATTTTTATCATTGACCAGCTGCACAAGCGCGGTCTTTGGAGAGACGGCTACGACCTTACCAACCAATTGTGCTTCAGCGTCAACAACTCCAGATAGTAGAGTGACCCCATCATCTGACCCTTGATCAACTGTGAGACTGCTCATGGTATGACTGCCCACATCTGAAAGTACGTTGGCAGGTATCACATTGAACTGCTTCTCATCTTTAAACCCCAGCATATTGCGCAAACGCTGATTTTCACTTGAGATGGTCTTTGATTTGTTCAGCTCGATCTGGGCTTTGATATGTCTTTGTTGTAACTCATGATAATCTTTTTCAATGGTGAAAAGCATCTCAACCCACTGTATGGGAACATAGAGGTATGCTGAGCCGTCCAGCACCAGGCTTCGGGCTTGTGAAAGGAGTGGACTTCCATTGGAGGCTATAATCAATAGTGACAGCGCAATTGCAGCGACCAGATTACCGATTGATTTATATCTGGACAGTTGGGGTACTGATGTAGCCAAGATCTAACCTATACGTCTGTAGAATCGATCAATAAAGAACATCCTCGAAGCGTTCAATACTATCAAGAACTTTTCCCGTTCCCTGTACGATTGAAAGCAGTGGATATTCAGCAACATTTACAGGGAGATCAACTTCCAGACGCATCCTTTTATCAAAGCCCTGGAGCAATGCCCCACCACCGGTGAGAATGATACCTCGATCAAGAAGATCGGAGCTCAGTTCCGGAGGGGTGCGCTCGAGACACATTTTCACAGCATCAACAATTAAGTCAATGGTATCCCTTAAGGCATCACGGATTTCTGAGGATGAAACCTCGATAGTTTTTGGAATTCCAGCAATCATGTTACGCCCTTTGACGGATAATTTATAGTCCGTAACCTGCAGTGCGGATCCGACGTTACACTTGATACTCTCTGCGGTTCGCTCGCCAATCAAAAGATTATGGTCACGTTTAAAATGCTGAATGATAGCTTCATCCATCTCATCACCGGCAACACGCAGTGACTCTTTGGTAACAATACCATTTAATGCGATAATCGCAATTTCAGTGGTTCCACCACCAATATCAACAATCATGTTACCAACAGGTTCGCTGATATCAATACCAATACCGATGGCTGCAGCTACCGGTTCTTCAATGAGGAAAACCTCACGTGCATTTCTGCGTTCTGCCGATTCTTTAACAGCCCGTTTTTCCACCTCAGTAATTCCAGATGGAACACAGATAATCATTCTGGGGCGCGCCAGTTTTGATATGGGGAGCTTGTTTAAAAAGCCCTGCAACATGCTGTCTGCCATTTCAAAATCTGCAATAACACCATCACGCAGGGGTCTAATGGTTTCGATTTCCTGATGAACCTTACCTACCATACGTTTTGCTTCATTACCTACAGCAATGACCTTTGACGTGGACTTTGACTTTGCAACAATGGATGGTTCGTTCAGGACTATTCCCTGTCCACGTACGTAAATTAGCGTATTTGCGGTCCCAAGATCAACTGCAACATCAACACCCATCCAGTTTCGGAAATTTGAAAATTTTGTGGCCATCTACCCTCTCGTGCCTGAAAAGTGCTTTCAGGTCTTTGAAAACAATACTTTATACACTGCCTCACAACACCGTTCTGAGGACGATATAAAATCTAGAAATATTTTAAGCAATAGCACTCACTAAATGCCCTGTAACGGCTTTATTTTAGGGGGTTAGCTCAGATAGATAAAGTACGGATGGAAACAGTGGATAAATCTGTAATTAAACCGATTTATCAATAGCGAAAACGCCAATCGTTCTGATCCAGGAAGGTCTGATCCAGACGATAGTCACCAAACCCCGTTTCATCACGAAAAACGAATTGCTTACCGATACGGTAATATTCCCAGACCTGGTATGGTTTTCTATTGATTTCAAAGGGACCACGCTGAATTTCATCCGGGGGTCCGAAGAGAATATAAATCATCCCACGATCCGTTTTCCAGCCTTCCTGAACAACAGTGAAGGCCTCTATGGAAAACGCCACCCGGCGATAATATTCTTCCATTAATTCATTTTCAACGGTACCCGGTGTAGGATCTAGGGCTGCCCAGAACTGTTTAAATTTCGCCAGTTTCTGTTCCTCAGTCCCTATTTTAAGGTCCCTGATAGATCGGTCATCCGCCAGGTAAACCAATTGTTTGACAGCTTCATCTATATCCACTACATCAAAATTTACACCCCGCAGTCGAACCCTAAAATTTGATTTGGTTTTAACCTGGTTGCCACTCCCATCTTCGGCCATGACAAACAGTGTATAATTGGCGTAGTGCATATCAGTCAACGGAATGTCAAAATAGAGAAGTGAGTCAATGGGGCCATCATGGTCGATGACTGTCGTTTTTGAGGTCTGACTTTCTTCTTTTACTCTAAGATCATAACTCAGAGAATAAGGAGCCACAGCTCCAAGCAATCTGATTTTAAAGGCCAGAGTATCTATGATTTCAAAAAAAGACTGATCCATTAGTAAACCAGCCCCCTCTGGAGCTCCACTGTCCATAATCATGATATTACCCAATGACAGCTCCGTCTTATACATTCCTGATTGGTCAAGCCCATCACTGAGAACATTAGATTTTTTTGTATAAAGATCAGTAACCCGGACATTGATTGTCAATTCTGATGCGGGGACTATGAAACTTTTTTCGGTGAGGATAGTATTGGTGCTATTTCTGGTATCCTTGTAGGCATTCAACCACAAGGTATCACTCCAGATTTGCCCGGCTATCCGTTCTTTATTCTGATCCGCAATATTGACACCCACCTCGTATTGTGCAAAAAACTGATCCCCTGATCGGGTAAATTGTAACTCATCATAAGGGATTTTTATATGTACTGAAACTTTGATATTTTTTTTATCTGAAAGGGGCTCGGACAGACCAATAAAGGAAAAGTCAGGCAAAGTAAGATCTTTCTCCTGCTTAACATTTTGCTCAGTGCAAGCAGAGAGAATAATTGTCAGAGCTATGATTTTTGCTGATGATGCTAATATAGATTTCGCCACTTTATCCTCGTTAGTCCAAGATTTGTACCCAACCAAATATAGTCCCTATTTGCGATGATATCAGTCACAAAATTACTTACGAGACCATCACTTTCGGTATAATGTCTCCAACTTGATGACTTGGAATTAAAGCTATACAGGCCGATATCTGATCCGACCCATGTGCCATTGCCCACAATGCACAGGCCTCTAGGCCTGAAGGGTGCCTGTGGTGCCAGATGTGCACGTCCCGATTGCGATTGAAGATTTACCTCCAATAACCCCCTGTGTGTGCTGGCCCAGAGCGTATCCCCGACTATCTCGCATTCATAAATTGGATCAACCGCCCCTGCCAGGTCTGAAACCTGAACTTCCCCCAGCGTATTAATCCTGCCTGAAAAGACCAGACTCTCTTCATCGAAGAGATATAATCCATGATAGGATGAGATATAGTACACACCTGATTCATGAGTGATGTCAAACACTGGCCAATCAAGTCCATCTGGGAAAATGGTTTGCATAAACAAACCGGATTCATGAAACAGGTAAGCATTTCGTTCAGTGCCCACCATTATGTTTCCATCATTGCCTGCTGCTACAGAATAGATACGCTTACTGAGAAGGTCTTTCTTGGAGATAATCCGTTCCCAGCTATTCCGGTTGAGGTCACTTTTAAAAACACCCCCCCTGCCGGCAATTACTATTTCGGATGGTGAAGCATCTATTGAAGTGATAAATGAATAATCAAAGACAACCTCTGTGATGGCTTCATCGTAAGAAAAATTAAAATCCTCAAGAAATGTCAGTCCAGCCCTTCCCCCCACAACAACCTGATCTGCTACCAGCGCCATAGACATGACATCGGGCGATAGCAGGCCAAATGGCAAGGCTGTGAAATGGGCACCGGGAATTCTTCTGGTGAAGACACCAAGGCCATAGGTACTGAGGAAAGCTTCACCAGAATTGGGATCTCCTGACAAAGCTGAGACGCTACTGGTAGAGTTCAAGGGGTGTCCATCCATGTGGAGCAGACCCTCAGCATTGAAGCCACCATTGTAGACATTTTGTACAGGAAGTGATTCATAGACATCACTAAAATTTGAGGCAACGGTTTCAATCCACTTGACATGGTTCCATTCAACATCCAGATCCGTATCAGTCCCCCAGGCCTCAAACCCTCCTGAACTTTTTTGAAAGAGTGCATAAAATTTTTCTGGATCATCCTCGCTCGTGGATGAGACAATTACCTGTGTATCAGAAAAACCCAGATCATACTTGCCAGAAAATTTTGGATCAGTGGGTAATGAGGCACGGGACATCCACTGGGAAGCAGGATCATACAGAAACACGTAATCTGGAGTAACCATCCAGATATCCTGGGTGGCTGTATTCTGCCATACCAGAAGCACTGGATATTGATTTAAGCCGTCACTTGCTGTGATAGGATCCAGCCAACGCCCTTCATGATGGTTATATACCAACACACCATCCTCAACGGCAAAGTAAACATTCCAAAGTCCATAATAGCTGTGGTTAACATGTTTCCCAGCAGGAATGCTTACAAAAGTACCTCGCTCGTAAACACCCTGTGACAGTCCCTGCGCGAATAGCGCTAGTAGGAGAAATACACCTACCCTGTGCAGGATGGTATTAATTGATGATTTCAATAGGTTTGCTGTTTTGATAGCTGCGAATTCGGGGAGACTATTCAGATTCATTTAGAAACATAGCGAGAACAAAGTACGCAAATACGCCAAACCCAAATGACCCCAGCGTAGCCACAGTCCAGAGAATCCGAATAATGTTTGAATCTATATTGAAATAGGCTCCGATGCCGCCACAAACACCAGATATCTTTCTATCACTTCGTGAACGCAACAATTTCTTCCCTTCAGGGAAGACATCATTCACAACCGTGGATCGTTGATCACTCGACTCACTGAAGAATAAATACAATCCCAATACAATAATCAATAGTGGCCACAAAACGCTGCTCATGATCAATGCTGCCCCTGCAAATAGACCTCCAATTGGTCCAATAAACCCAAGAAGTAATAACAGTCCAGCCATTACCAGCAGGACACCCCAAAATCGATTTGAGTATGACTCGGTTTTAACTTTGACTGGTTCTGTTTCGGGGGGACTTTCGGGTTGTCTGGGTATAATCAGCATGGCGATGAGATATGTAATTACCCCCGTTCCGCCGAAAAGTACCATGACCACCCACAATAATCTGATAATTACGGGATCAATATTGAAGTATTCACCAATCCCGCCGCAGACTCCATCGAATACCTTATCTGTAGTTGATTTATATAATCTATTCATATTTCCCACCTATGTTGAAATCGATTTCTGGCATTGATCCTTGAAGCAACGGCACAAATCGAACAGCATCCTTTCTCACTTTTGTAATGTTCCCCAACTCCTTCTTATATATCCAAACAAACTGGCTTGCTTTGCCTTCCGGTGCCACCATGATTCCACCCTCCTTCAAATTAAGAAAGAGATGGGTCGGTATTTTGGGTGGACTGGCCCACAAAATAATACGATCATATACATTTACTGGATCAATTTGTTCCCAGGCGCTACGGTGCTGGATCGTCGTATTATCAAGTTCCAACTGACTAATTACTGCACGCGATTGATCCACAAGTTCACCAAATACTTCCACGCCATCTACTTTTGCACAAAGCAATGACAACAATGCTGTTGCATAACCGCTACCGCTCCCAATTTCCAGCACCACATGATCAGCATGAATATCAAGATAGTCCAACATAAGCGCTACAACATAAGGTTGACTAATGGTCTGTCCGGCCTTAATAGGTAATGGTTGATCAGAATATGCTTCAGCCAGGGGAAAGTCGGGTATGAATAAATGTCTGGGGATACTTTCAAAGGCCTGAATGATATCTGGATTGTTAATCCCTCTCCGCTGTAATTGTCTTTCAATCATTTCAAGACGCAGATCGTATGAGTCATCTATATCAAACATGGAGAGCATGGCTCAATTTAACCGGATTACAGCCTCAATCATTAACTTATCGAAAAACCATTAATATCGGCGCTTAAAACTTTTATATTCAATAACTAAAAAATTTACAACGAGAACCAGCATCAGATGCCATTTATAATGGGAGAAGACATTTATGGATATCGGCAATCAATTGCGGCAAGTTCGAGAGGCACATCATTTTCTACAAAAAGATATTGCAGACAAATCCGGACTGGACAAAAGTTATGTTAGCAAATTGGAAAGAGGGGTAGCTGATCCGACTTTCTCCACACTAAGTAAAATCGCTGGGGCTTACCAGTTGTCCGTTTCCCGCTTGCTGAGTTATGGCGATGAAGAACATTTTAGTATGGATATCGATGCTGCCATTGATGCACTGAAAACGCTCAAGTACAACATGGTAAAGATTGAAATCAATATTAAACCGCTTTAAACAAAAACAGGCAAGGTGCGGTTGCACCTTGCCTGCATATATGTTAAGGGGACTATCTGTCAAATAACGCTTATGCTATCACTTATTATACTTGAACTCAAATGGTAGTTCATAAGTTACTGCTACAGGCATCCCATTCTGCATAGCTGGAGACCATTCAGTATTCAGCACCGCTTCGATAGCTGATTTATCAAACACAGGTCCACCACTCTCAGAAACGTGAAGGTCTGATACTGCACCAGATTGATCCACACGAAAATTCAGAACTACACCGCTGCTGATCTTTTCATTTTTTGCCCACATTGGATAATTGGTATTTTCCGCCAAAACTTCCATGCCACCCACCGGTTTGGGTGTGCAACAATTTGAAGTGATGGTTGGCTCGGCGAATAGCAGGGAAACGTTTAGGAAGATATAGAGTGATACGGTTATAAGCTTAATTCCAAACATGATTGCCTCCTCATTGGCTTTTTAATTTTCAAGTACACTTCACTCTATCACAAAGCATGTGCCAATATGATATCACCCATACTTAATTGCTGTTATTATTACATATAGATGAATTTCTTGTGTGAGGTTTGGTATGCCAGCGCCTAATTTATTGATATATAATTATATCGGAATGATATGAGTTGAACGGGATTATTGGCGACTTGAATATTCTATGGGAACAATTGGAATAATAAGCTCAAAAACTATTTGCGGCGCCCGCCACTGGATTTATATTCACGCCGCTTTTAAGCTATCAAGTATAGTTGACAGAGATTTGCGAGAGTAGCTCAGTTGGTAGAGCTCCACGTTGCCAACGTGGTTGTCGCCGGTTCGAGTCCGGTCTCTCGCTCAAAAAAAAGAGGCTGAAGTAATTCAGCCTCTTTTTTTATTCATTTAAAATATGTGTTAATGCTTGCCGGCGACCTTATCCCCTGCTTTAGCCTTTTTTACTTTGGGCATATAGTCTGCGACAATTACTGCTACCTCTGGGGTGTCTTCGATTTTATCATTCAACGGAATCGCTTCCAGATAAAAGCTGTTTTTGAGGGTAGTAATAGTTTCCCTGTTTTTAATCAGGTCTGCTCTGAGTTTGGCGATTAGCTCCAATCGTTTTTGATCAGTAGCATAGTGACTCTCAAGGGTTTCCCCTTCCTTCAGATCCCTGGACATGGCCTTGAGTCTATTTTCCGTAAATTTAATGCGCTTATACTGTGCACTGACGTTAACCATGTTATTTACAGAATCCACATTCCGGATTTTTAAAGCGGCGGCATATTTACCCTGTTTACCTATCTTGATAGTAACAATACCATTGTGCTGCTTGGGATTGCGTTGAACAGATGAAGTTTTAGATCTTATAATAAAGTCTATATCTTCAATTGTTTCAGCCAGTATTATTTCTGTTTTATCATCCACATTTGCCAAGAGGAAGATCAGGTCCACTTGACCTTTTAGTTCAGCAACTGCAGCTTTAACAGTTTCCACTGGATCAAGAAACTCAAACTTCTTCAGTCGCTTGTCACCCACCGTCACTCCAACGAACCCAAGTTTCTGGTCGTGGGTCTCAACGATTGCAGTTGAAGGAAACATCTGTTTACCTGTTTCGGTATCAACAATATTGGATGAGATAAATGGAAACTCTGCTAAATTTTGCATATCAACGATGAATTCCGGTCCCGCTGCCAGGTCGAATATGCCAATATTCATGACCTGACAATCCATAACGTTGTAAGCCCCTACAATAGCCTTTGCTACTGCAGTTTCGTGATCGTATTTGGTTTTGCCTACATAGGCACGTTTGAAAAATGCATCTCCGGCGTCAACAAAATAGATATCCTCTGTTTCAGAAAAAGTTTTAATAATCGTATGCTTCCTGGCAAGACCGCCAAGTGGATTAGACTTTCAGCCACACGGTCCAACTTCTCCATGGTTACTAGCAGCAACCATGAGGGTAAACTCATTGGGGTTATATTTTTGTTCCAGGGCATTGGATTTACACCCAAGTACACCCAACATTACCATGATAATGGGCAATGCTTTCATTTTGAATAGTATTTTCATTCCATATCCTGCGCTTAACTAGCTGCCATGAGGGCTTCAATTTCAGTAATCTCTTTTGGTACTGATTCAGTCAAGTTCTTGTTCCCCGATTCAGTGATCAAAATATCATCTTCTATACGAATACCAATACCCAGAAATTTTTCAGGCGCATTGGATTTTGAGTTCACATAAATACCAGGTTCAATAGTGAAGACCATACCTGGTTCAAGAACCCTTGATTTTCCATTGAGCATGTAATTGCCAAGATCATGGACATCCAGACCGAGCCAATGCCCGGTTTTATGCATGAAGTATTCTTGATAACTGGCATTCTCAATAACTTCATCTGGAGTGCCTGTGAGCAATCCAATGTCAACCATGCCTTCCACCAGCAACCTAAGGTCCAAATCATGCAGTTCCTGAAAGGTCACACCGGGACCGGCTTTTTCGATTACTGCCTTTTGGGCATTGAGCACAACATCGTAGATAGCGCGTTGCGCTTCTGTGAATTTGCCATTTGCGGGGAAAGTACGAGTAATATCCGCGGCATACATTTCATATTCTGCTGCAGCATCAATTAGAACCATATCACCATCTTTGATGACATCTCGATTTTTAATGTAGTGCAATACGGTAGCATTGTCGCCGGTACCCACAATTGAAGTGTAAGCTGGTCCAGCCCCTCCTCCATAAACAAAATGACTCTCCATGACTGCCTGGAGGTGGTACTCATGAAGTCCAGGTTTGCTGGTCTGCATGGCAATTTTATGGGCATCAGCTGAAATATCGGCTGCTTTCTGCATCAGCGCAATTTCGTGTTGGTCTTTGAACAGTCGCATTTCGTGCACGATTGAGCCGATTGACTCCAGACCTTCAGGACCACCACCCGTCCGTTGTACTTCCTTACGAACAGCCCTCAATTGATCCAGCATTTTATATTGATGATCTTTATCATGATTAAGGTTTGTGTAAACAGTTCCAGCAGTTTTCATTGCAGTCAATGCATTGGCTTCAAATTCGGCAATATCCAGAGCCTGGTCAGCACCATATGTTGAGACTGTATCGTCAAAACTCAAGCGCCATCCCGTCCACACTTCTTTTTTAGGATCCTGTGGGAGCACGTACATTGTAAAGGCGTGCTCTTTATCGTTGGGATTAATAATGCAGGCTGCACCAGGATCAGTATAACCTGTTAAATAGAAAAAATCTGAATCCTGTCGATATGGATATTCAGTATCATTACTGCGTACCTGTTCCGGGGCCCCCTTGAGGATGGCAACACCCTGGCCTAAAGCTTTTATAAGTTTTTCACGTCTAATGTGATATATATTTTTATCTATCATAGCTTGCCTAGTCTCCTAATTATGACACGGAAAATAAATTGGGGTATGTGCTCCTACAAGGTTCAAGTTGGGTGAATATCAGTATAGGGGGAGATATTCCCAGGCATGCTTTGCGTCCTTGCATTACCATTGGTTTCCCCCGAATTGACCTTTAGATTGATTTGAAAGCAACCGTAGAGACAAGGATTTATGTATATAAATGAGTAACTATTTTTCAGAACATATAGGGCGTTTAACCCGCTACCAGCGATATGGGACTCGGGTAGTCAATATTGGTAATCTTCCCCTGGGTGGCAGCCATCCCGTTCGAATTCAATCTATGACGAATACCGATACCATGGATACAATTGCCACAGTAGCCCAAACGATTCGTCTGATAGAAGCGGGTTGTGAGTATGTTCGTATAACAGCTCCAAGCGTTAAGGAGGCACGGAATCTTGGTGTGATTAAAGCAGAGCTGGCTAAACGTGGATATACAGTTCCATTGATTGCGGATATACATTTTGTCCCCAAGGCTGCTGAAGAAGCTGCGCGCCTGGTGGAGAAAGTCCGTGTCAATCCGGGTAATTATGTAGACCGCAAGAAATTTCAACAACTTGAATATGATCAGAACGAATATCAGGGAGAACTGGACCGAATAAGAGCACGCTTCACTCCTTTGGTGCATCTATGCCGCGAGGAAGGCACTGCCATGCGTATCGGGGCCAATCATGGCTCACTCTCTGATCGCATTCTTAGCCATTATGGGGATACTCCAAAGGGAATGGTTGAATCTGCTATGGAATTTGTTCGCATTTGCGCAGATGAAAATTACCATGAGCTGGTAATCTCTATGAAAGCCAGCAATACCCGTGTCATGATTCAAGCCTACCGACTCCTGGTAGACCAGATGGAGCTGGAGGGATACAATTATCCGCTACATCTTGGGGTAACAGAAGCGGGTGATGGTGACGATGCCAGGATCAAATCCTCCCTGGGTATTGGTTCCCTCTTAAGAGATGGACTAGGCGATACTATCAGGGTATCATTGACAGAAGCGCCTGAAGCAGAAATACCAGTGGCCATATCAATTGTGAAAGCCATTGAACCCTTAGCCAAGCATGCTGAGATTTCACCCTTGTCAACATTATTAATCAATCCATTCGAGTATGTCCGCAGGTCAACACAAGAAAACGCTGGAATTGGTGGAGATCATGTTCCAGTAGTCGTGGCTGATTTTTCTGGATATGATCAAGTCTCGGATCAATTACTCCACGATAATGGATATAAATTTGACCTGGTCAGTAAACAATGGATTCCAGGAGATTTGGGTGCAGACATTCTATATTTTGGTACCAACAATCATACATTACCGCTTTCAGAGAATTCTGTAATCCTCTATGATTCAGAAATATGGCTTACTTTGCCTGAGGCAGCACACCACGTTCCTCTCTTTACACTGGCGTCCTATCATCAAGCTGTGCGACAACATAAAACAACCAATTTTATCCAAGTAGATGGTCAAGCAGATATCTCAAATCTCGCAGATGATCCAACAATTATCTGGGTGTACCGTTCTGAGAACATTCACCAGATGGCCGATATTCGAAAATTTATTATTGCGCTCATGAATGTGGGTAGCCAGCAACCTGTCATCGTTCAAAATCGAACCGCTGACGAAAATAGAGAAGCCTTGCTCCTATCAATTTCTGCTGAATTGGGAGGTATTCTAACTGACGGTCTTGCTGATGGTGTTTGGGTAAAATCCAATCTGGTTGATCATGCAGACCTCAATGAAATCGCCTTTGGAGTCCTCCAGGCTAGTCGCAGCCGGATGACTAAAACCGAATACATTGCCTGCCCCTCCTGTGGTCGCACCCTGTTTGACCTGGAAGAGGTCACCGCCCAAATTAGAGCCCGTACTGCCCACCTCAAGGGTGTAAAAATTGGAATCATGGGTTGTATTGTCAATGGTCCAGGCGAAATGGCAGATGCTGATTTTGGATATGTGGGAACGGGTCCTGGAAAAGTGTCACTCTATCGTGGACAGATGGTCGTGCGTCCACACATCCCCCAGGCTGATGCCGTTGATTCGTTGATTGATCTGATCAAGAGTGAAGGATATTGGGTTGATCCCTGATATCGCTCTATTTTTTTGTACCTGAAATTGAATCTGGGCTTACATTTGAGGCACTATTAATAAACGGTAGGAAAGTCTATGAGGATCTCTCTTTTTTGTATTGTTGCATTCACGCTGTCACTGATTAATCCGACTACTGCTCAAGACACCCAATCCCTTGGTACTGCTGAAGAGCATGTGGCCTTTGCCCAGAGTATCTACTGGTCTGCCCTGACCCCTACTGAAAAGCAAACTTTTCTATTTGCCTACATCTCCAGCGCATATGAAATGCGCAGATTGGTAAATTCAACCATCGCTACATCGCCACGTAATACCCACCAATTCAATGAAGAAGTGGACAATCTTTTTATTATCTGGCAAAACCTTCTGGAAATGGAGGATAACGGTGATGTTGCCATGGAAGAATTCATTGGCTGGATTGACCTCTATTTTCAGATTGATGCCAATAAATCCAACCTGTTCATCAATGCCATTAAATATGCCCATCAGAAAATTCGTTCCGAAGACAAGTCAGTCCTGGAATTGTTCTGGGGACGTAAAACCGCTCCTGAATCCAATCTGCCCAAAGATGAAGCCCTTGAACAAAAGGCCATCGAGCGAAAAATTGCTGCTGCTGAATCACGGAAAAGCGTGAATTCTGCTGCTGAAATTGATCCACCAATGGCCTACAAACCCCTGGGAGCTTCACCACAGACGGCTTTTGTACTATCAGAAGAGGAATTGAGTATTGTAGCGCTGGCTGTGGAAACAGAATGTCTGAACAAAAACCAACCTGATTCTCTTCAGGATCCAGTATTTCTGGATTCTCTGGCGCGTAAGCATGGTTTTGATAGCATGGCCAGTTTTAATCTCAAGTTCACCTACGCACAGTCAAATGAGGAACGCTGGAAATTCATGAATAAACTCATCATTGAACAAGCCTTTGATGAGAATTGCATGTAAATCTTTTTGTTTCACCCCGCATCAATGTGATCGGTCTGTAAACCTGTACTGATCACTCTTTAGCAAAAAAATAGTCGTACTATAGCTTCGAGGTCATTCGAAAGCTTTCCATTACCCATTAAATCATGGAGCCATTTATGCTTGCACGCGTTTTAAGTAGTTCATTGATCGGAATTGATCCTTACCTGGTTGAGGTTGAAGTCAATGTAGAGGGTCATGCTTTCAGGTATTCCACGGTGGGTCTCCCAGAGCTAGCTGTTAGGGAAAGTAAAGAAAGGGTCATATCCGCCATTAAGAATAGTGGTTATAAATTTCCACCAAAGGCTTACACCATCAATCTGGCGCCAGCAGATATTAAAAAGGAGGGTTCGGCATTTGATCTTCCCATTGCAATCGGAATTCTGGCTGCACTGGGGGTGGTCATTCATGAAGATCTTGATGATTATGTACTATTGGGTGAATTGTCATTGGATGGTACTTTGCGACCGGTGAAGGGGGCATTGCCTTCAGCGGTTGGAGTGAAAGAGCATAAGCTCAAGGGACTAATTCTTCCTGCCCAGAACGCACGAGAAGCGGCCGTGACGGGGAATATTGATGTTATTCCGGTACATACCCTGCTCGACGCGATTTTATTCTTAAATGGCGAAAAGCATATCGAACCAATTGAGGTTGACCCAGAGCTGCTATTCTCAAATGCTCAAAACTATCCTGTAGATTTTGCCGATGTACGGGGTCAAGCCCATGTAAAACGAGCTCTGGAAGTCGCTGCTGCAGGTGGACACAATGTGTTAATGATTGGTCCTCCTGGCTCAGGGAAAACCATGCTGGCAAAACGTTTTCCCACGATCTTACCACAGATGACTCTGGATGAAGCCCTGGAAACTACCAAGATCCATTCCATAGCCGGAATGGTCAGGACAGAAGGTCTGGTGGCAACCCGTCCTTTTCGTTCACCACACCACACGATTTCAGATGCAGCTCTGGTTGGCGGTGGTCGTATTCCACGGCCTGGCGAAGTTAGTCTGGCCCATCACGGCGTCTTATTCCTGGATGAGCTTCCTGAATTTCAGAAGAATGTACTTGAGGTGTTGCGACAACCCCTGGAAAATATTGAGGTCACTATCAGTCGTGCTACAATGAGCCTCACATATCCGGCAAACTTCATTCTCCTGAGTGCCATGAATCCCTGTCCCTGCGGTTTCAGCAGTGATCCCCGACATGAATGCAGTTGCAACAGTGCGGGTATCCAGAAGTATATGGCAAAGATTTCGGGCCCCCTGTTAGATAGAATAGATTTGCATATTGAGGTTCCGGCCATTCCCTTTGAAGAACTGGCTGCCAAGCAGGATGGGGAGTGTTCAGTAGCAGTCCGGCAGCGCGTTCAAGCAGCTCGGGACTTACAGATATCCCGATTCCAAAATGAGTCCAGTATTCACTCCAATGCTGATATGCCACCAAAAATGATCAGGACTGTTTGTCAAATAGATGAGAATTCGGCGGTGTTACTCAAGTCCGCCATAACCAATCTCGGTCTGAGCGCACGTGCGTATGACCGCATTCTCAAGGTTTCCAGGACCATTGCAGATTTGTCAACTAGCACGTCTATTCAAGCTGAGCATCTTTCGGAAGCCATTCAATATCGTACGCTGGATAGGCAGTTGTGGATGGTTTGAGTTCAATGGGTTTATGAGTTAATCAGTTAAAGAGTTATTGGATTTTCTGATTCATAGGCGGCGAATCCGGGCCTAGGAGGGTGGGGATTCATCGGTCAATGGATTTGCTGAGCATGTCTTACTAAGGTGGTGGTGAAAGGTTAGGGTTATGGGTTATAGGGTTATGGGTTATAGGGTTATAGGGTTATAGGGTTATAGGTTGACCATTCTTTTGCCTTTGTCAATGCCAATTCCAAACATCGTCTTTGCGAGTGAAAGCGTAGCAATCTCCTTTTTTCATTTCTGAACTTTCATTTTTGCGGCACTGGACTGAAGGAGTAGCTATGAAGCTGGTGGAGGTAATGCTTTGATGTGATGCTTGCTATCCAGCGGAAGCATTTTTCTTCCGGGTTGTCCAATTCGTCGTGAGGGTCGTACTTTATCCAGAAACTCTATATGTCTGACTGTCAGTGAGATAGCCCCATAATCTTCTTCCACCAATCCGCGTAACAGATAGGGTCGTGCATTGCTGAGCATACGGCAGAATTTGCGGTATACCTCAGGAAAAAAGACGGTTTCATAGATAGCAGTGGTATCCTCAAAACTGATAAACTCCATGGGTTCATCGTTTTTGGTATGAACCACTTTCCCGGTAATGAGCCAACCGATGACAGGCACTTCCCTGCCAACGTACTTCCTGAGGTCACAGGCGCGCACATACGACAGATGCCGTAATAGCTTCGCATATAGACTCAGTGGATGACGCGAGATGAGGAAGCCCAGCACATCAGCCTCATGGATAAGCATGGTTTTCTCAGTATAGCCACCGGTATCAGGGATGTAGTAGCTGTCCCGTTCATTCAGATCCAACAGGGATGCCGGTTTCCCCCGCCGCTGCTGACCTGCCCGGGCCTGGTATAGCTGCCACATGAGGCTGGGACGCGCTTCCATGCCCTCCACCCCATCAAAACAGCCAGCCTTGATGAGAATGCGTATATCTGACTGATCCAATTCGGGCATGCGACGCAGGAAGGATTCAAATGAGGTGAATCGCCCATTGGTCTCACGGTCAGCAACAATGTACTCCAGAGCCGCGCGTTTGATCCCTTTGAGCTGCATAAAACCTATCTGCACCCAATCATTGAGACCAGTATGGCGAATCTCGGAGTTATTGATACTTGGTAGCAGAACCTTCAACCCCAAACGGCGCGCCTCCGAGTAATAGCCAAAGGTTGAATAGTAGCCTCCCAGGTTCGTCATAACCGAGGCCATGAACTCCGCCGGATAATGGGCTTTGAGATAGGCAGATTTGAAAGATACCAGTGCATAGGAAGCTGAATGAGGTTTACAGAATGAATACCCGGAGAAAGACATGATCATTTCCCATAAGGTCTCGATGATGTCATCGGACACCCCATTTTTCCGAGCACCACTTACAAATTTCTCGCAATAATCCCGTAGCTTGGCTTCCTTATGCTTCTTGGACATGACCTTGCGTAACTCGTTGCCCTCATCAGCATTAAAACCAGCCAGACGCATGGCAACCCGGGTTACATCTTCCTGGTAAACCATTATCCCATAGGTCTCTTTCAGGGTTTCATCAAGTAAGGGATGCAGTGGATCATACTCCCCACCATGGAGTCTACGAACAAATTCACGAATCCATTTATTAGCTGCCGGACGGATAATACTTGAAGCAATGACCAGATTCTCATAATCCCCTGTTTGCATCTTACTGAGCAATTGTCGGGTGGCTGGTGACTCCACATAAAAGCAACCCATGGTGCATGCAGTACGGATAAGCTCCTGGGTACGCAAATCTTCCAGCGGATTTAGCTTCCAATAGGGAATGTCTACACCATAATGCTCGTGAACATCAGCCAGGATGTCCCGAATAACGGCCAGGGAGCGATTCCCCAGGAGATCGATTTTAACCAGTCCGAAATCTTCAGTCTGGTCCTTCTCCCACTGGATGATCTGAACGCCCTTAGGGGCCCGCTGTATGGGTACATAGCTGGATATTTCATTGGGTGTGAGTACTACGCCACCTGGATGTACGCTCAAATAATGGGGAAACCCGGCAAGATAGAAGCCATTACGGATAACCTCCGGCCAGGGATCCTGAAGATCCAGGTCACTGAGGAGCGGATTGGTAGCCAATTCTTCAAAGGGATCGCTGACATACCAGAGGTGAGACAAGCGTTTGGTGACAATGCCAATTTCACTTTCGGTGAGGCCATAGACCTTGGCGACTTCTCGAATAGCAGCCCGGGCCTTGAAGGTGACATGGTTGCAGATCATGGCTGAATGAGAGTCACCATAGGTCTCGAAGGTGTAGTTCAACACATCATCACGGGTATCCCAGGGGAAATCCACATCAATATCGGGGGGATCCTTACGGCCGGGTGACAGGAAACGTTCGAAGAAGAGATTGTGACGGATGGGGTCCACATGGGTGATTTTCAGGGCATAGGCTACAATACTGGCTGCTGCACTCCCCCGTCCACAGGTAATAGGTGACTGCTGGACGATATCCTGAACGGTGAGGAAGTAGTTTGAGAAGTGCTTCTCTTTCACCGTTTTTAGCTCATGCTCCACACGATCGCGAACCCGATCCGTGATGGTACCATAACGTTCCTGAACTCCGATATAGACGCGATTCTTAAGCTCCTGATAATCACGTGAATCATTGGATTCCGGAAAGATGAAATTATCCAGCGGTGGGCGCCACAAACACTTTGCTGCAATCTCCAGGGTGCGATCCAGGGCTTCTTCGGCAAAAGGTAACACATCCAGTGTTTCTGAACGATTGTGCAGGTAGTAGTCCAGAGGTATCAACTCATCTTGTGGCAGGCGTGACAACTTGGTGTTAAGGTGTATGGCACGCATGATACGATGCAGTTGATGGCCTCGTGAGGACCCCATATAGACCGGGATATTGGCCACTGGCGTCACCCCTTCTTCCCTTGCCCAGCGGTACTGGCTATAGCTGCCAGGCTCCAGGGATACATAAACATCCTCAGATCGGTAAGCCTGCAGTAGCTCACGATCCGGGGTTATCATAACCAGTCCTTCCAGGCGTCCTGTCAGCGCTTTTGGTAAAGTGAAGTCTTCATCATTGTGTCTTTGTGTGATGAGACGACAAAGGTTCGAATACCCCGTGTCATCCTTGATCAGCAGGACAGCTTTGCGTTTGCTGGCATCATCCAGGGTGGCGCCAATAATCATATCCAAACCACGTTCCAGTACCGCCTGATAGAGAAAGATCATACCGTATAGATTGTTGGTGTCGGCAATAGCAAACTGCTGATAGCCCTTCCTGATCATGAAATCGCACAGGTGCTTGGGCGACAATGTGCCCCGTAGCAAGGAGTAGTGGCTGTGGACTTCTAAAGGGATCATGACAACTAGGATTCAGGCCAATTTTCCGGGTTGGCCTGGATGTATTGCTCGATTCTGTCACTGGAATCAGGATTTCTGATGATATGGTCGTAGAAACGTGGTTGCCAGGCGAATCCAGGGTCTATTTGATGGGCGCGCTTTGTTACGGCGGATTTGTACCCCCGGATTATGGATGATAAATTTTTGCGCTGTGGTCCAAAACGATTTTTGTTGGATGTCGATGTTGGGACGCAATGCATTGCGTCCTTACGGTCATTTCCGCCGTATCGGTTGTATTCATTTCTACCGATTGATATGATACCATGGATGTGGTCTGGCATGACAACCAACGCGCCCATTTCCAGATTCATATCGGGTCGAATCTCCATGGATCTCATCCATTCTATGCGGGCAATCCCCCCTATCTCCGATAGATGCATGATACCATTTGCAATTTCACCAAAATAGTGCTTCCGCTTGGACGCACAGATTGTCACAAAGTATGCTGCGCTTTGGCGGTAGTCCCATCCATGTAACCGGGTCGTTTTTCGATCAGGTAGTTGCCTCATGCTCTGGCAACGCTCCTATCATCTATTTGCACCTCGCCAGTTATCCCAAACCGTACAATAGGATAGCCATGCTTGGAGCGGAGTTTGTCCATGGCCTGGTGCAGATCTCCGTGTTTGGCGGCATCAGGATCAATGACCTGAGAAAAGAGGCTGGTCTGGTGGGCAGACTGGATCAGATTTTCAAACCCAATGGAAAGATAGCGAACGCGGGTACGTCGCTCGAAAAGCTGCTCGAAAATTTTCTGGGTGTGGTAGAACATGAGATACTCTTTATGGGTAGCTTCCGGTAAACGGACGGTTCGAGTAGCAATCTTACTGTCTGAGTAGCGGCAGAAAATGCGGAAGCTGTTGATCTTCTTGTTCTGCTGGCGCAAACGACTGCAGCCCCGCTCAATGAGATAATAGACCACTCCCATAATCAAATGGTCATCGTTGGTGTCCTCGCTGAAGGTATACTCCTCTTTGATCTCCAAACGTTGCTCTGGAGGCCTTACAGGGCTGAGGTCAATACCCAGGGCCTTCTGATGCAAGGTCAGGGCATTTTTGCCAATGACCAGGATGAGCTTGCTGATGGGAACGGCAGCCAACATACCGATTGATTTGAGGTTTAACTCTTCCAGAAGCGCACGATCGGTGCCATGGCCGATACCTGGCAGCATTTTGAGCTCCAGGGGATCCAGGAAGGTACGTTCATTGCCGGGTAGTACGTCAAAGAGCTCTGCGTATTGGCGGATATAGCGTGCAGCCACGGAGGAAACCAGTTTGTTGACTGAAATACCAATACTGGAGGTCAGGTGGAAAGAGTCACGGATATCTTTGTGCATGCGATAGGCGCTGTCCTTGATGCGCCCCAGCAGGCGCGTGGTACCGGTCATATCAATGGCGACCTGTCCATAACGAATGGGCTCAACATAGGGCGAGTAATGGGAGACCTGGTCAGTGATTGCTGTCATGGCCCGCTGGTATAGTTCAGGGTTGGAATCCACCACAATGAGACGATGCTCCAACTTGAGTGCCTCTCTGAGAAGCATACCTCTGTGGATGCCTTCCTGCCGGGCTTCTCGTGAAGCGGATAGCACAATGGCGCGCCCACCTGAGCCTGAGGCGACGGCCACCGGTCGGTTGCGATAGCTGCTGTGGGCAGCCTGCTCAACAGTGGCCGGGAATGATGGGACTTCTATGTGTAGGACATCTTTCATTTTTTAGAAGTCAGAATGCAGAAGACAGAAGACAGAA
>JAERTH010000033.1 GCA_016844955.1 Fidelibacterota bacterium
CTCATACTTCTCGGCCTGACCGTATCTCATGTACCCTCGGTTTCCGTGTCCCGACCACGTGAGATTTTTTTTAAAACGTCATTGCGCATAGCCTGCTCGGCATAGAGCTGCTTGAGATGTTTATTCTCTTTGCGAAGCTCACCTACTTCATGACTATTGGCTTCTCGTTCTGTATCTCCCTGGAGCCGTTTCTTCCCGGCTTCGAGGAAGTCCTTGCTCCATTTATAGTACAGGTTGGATGCGATGCCTTCTCTACGGCAAAGTTCAGCTATGCTGTCTTCACCTCGAAGACCCTCTAGAACGATCCTGATTTTATCTTCTACTGAATATTTACGGCGGGTATTTCTTCGTATCTCTTTAACTCTGCGTTCTGCTTCTGACTTTTGACTCATGTAAGACTCCTTTCATGCTTACAAACTAGCCAAATGTCTCTCTTACAAAATCAGCCTTTTATCTCCCGAAGGCTTACACGCTAAACAGTAGAAGAACTCAAGTCCGGTGACATGAGTGAACTGGAGCAGATCTATGAGAAATATTACCAGGCTGGGTACAATGCTGTAATGGAAAATCTGTAAGGACGAACTATGGGAGTACTCAAACGAGTAGCAAAAGCTGTATTCAATGAAGTGACAAAGCCCAAATCCTTCGCCAAAGATGGGATACTCCCGTCCAAGATGGTATCGGGCATGAAACTCACGATCAAGCTAGGACCAAGCTTGAATTGCCATGATAATCATGTTGATTCATGTGCTAATTTTGGTCAAATTGGTATCTGAATCCAATTCCCAATAGGGGAGACACTACCTGGCCAAAAAGATTGGAGGCTCATCACGAAAGAAATCGATCAAGAAAAGCTGGATAAATGGCAGGATACGATTGAACTCATGCGGAGTATTTTTGAAGTCCCCGCAGCCCTTATCATGCAAGTGCATGCAAAACAGATAGAGGTCTTATTAGCCAGTAAAAATGATGACAATCCTTATGCACCAGGAGAGAGGGCTGATTTAGGTACCGGTTTGTATTGCGAAACCGTAATGGCAACCCAGGATCTGCTGGAGGTTCGCGACGCTTTGAAGGATCCCAAGTGGGCCAAAAATCCTGATATCGAACTCAACATGATCTCCTACCTTGGTGTCCCCATCTGCAAACCGAATGGGGAAGTGTTTGGTACCATTTGTGTATTGGATTCAAAAGAACGGGTCTTTGCCAAACATTTTCACAGTCTCCTGCAGGAACTTAAGGCAATCATCGAATCAGACTTTCAGATGATGGAGATTAAAAGATCATTAGAGTTTACAATCAAGGAAAAAGAACAAGTCCAACTCGCTCTGATACGTTCCAATGAAATTTTGGAAGAGCAAGTGAAAGAGCGGACCCGTGTTCTTGAAGATCAGAATACAAGACTTCAATCCCTCCTCGAGGAACTGCACCTACTTCAGTATGCTGTGAATCAGACTAAAGAGAGTGTATTGATCACCGATCATCAGGGTGTCATCACTTTTGTCAACCCGGCTGTGGAAGAATACTACGGTTTCTCCAAAGCTGATTTGATTGGTAAAAATATCACTTCCTTGTTAGTTCAGACCGAAGCCGCGGACTGCACAACTCAGATCCTACCCATGATCATGTCTGGTTCCTACTGGTCTGGGATTTTATGCAGCTTTACAAGCGATGGGAGGACAAATTATTCTGAAGCCTCAATTTCCCCAGTAACAATCTCTAAGGATTCTCCACATTGGTCCGTAATAGTTCAACATGATGTTTCGGAAAGACGCGCCAATGAGAAAGAAAAGGAGAGGTTAGCAAGGGTAGCCCAGCAGCTGGAAAGTGACCGGACCTTGGCAAACCTGGCCTTTGGGCTTTCCAACGAACTAAACAATATCCTGCACGGTATCTACATTCATTCCTCAGCACTGCAGATGTTGAGCTCGGGTAATACTCAGATTCAACATCATACACATCGTATCCTCAAAAAAGGTGCTCAGGCACATGATCTGGTTTCAAAGCTGATCATTCTCCATGGCCCTCAAATTGAAGCGCATACTGCAGTGGATCTGGTTGAGACAATAGAAGAACTGATTCCCAAAATCAATCGAGAGCTAGGAAAGCACTTGGAACTTGAGATAGAGTTGCCGAAAGAATCATTGCTAGTGAGCTGCCCAAAATCTAGCCTAATCTCGATTCTGGAGCATTTAATCTCGAATTCACAGTCTGCCATTAGTCCAAATAACGGCACGATTCAAGTATTTCTTGACCAATATGAACAAATGCCTGATATGAATGAAGCAATGACAAGTTATGCAAGGTTGCGTATCCATGATGATGGTGTAGGAATGGATAATGAAATTTTGCAGAGAGCGAGGGACCCATTTTTTACAACTGGTTCTAGGAACCATCATATGGGTCTTGGATTAACGCTGGTTGATAAGATTGTCCAACAGTTGAATGGCAGGTTGACACTGTCCAGCGTACCCTCGGAAGGAACCCAAGTACAGATTCTTTTGCCACTGGCTGAATAATGCATGTTCAGGCTTCAGCACTAATCTGCAGATAAACAATATTGCCATTGAATGTCACCCCCGACTTGAACCCAGCAATGTGATCGACTCCATCATCGAAAGCTCCGTTTTCGTTCGCATCAAAATAGACAAAAGCCGTAAGGGCATCATCTCCTGATTTGTCACATAGAAAATATTCTACTTCAGTTACCTGGGCTTGGATTTCAACCTGAGCAAAAGGCACAAACGAGTATTCCCACGTATTCTCTGCCGCCCCACGTGACAGAGCAAGATAACAGCTTTGGGCTGAATCAATGTAGTACTCCTCATACCAGAAGATACCCACCTCGACCTCCAGTTGCTTTTCGCAGGCCGTCAGCAAAAATATTATGGCGATTGAACAGATTCTAAGATATCGCCACACCAGAAGATTAGTGGTCAACATGATTCTTTTGCCCTAAAAGCTCAGAGAGACATCCGCAGCAGGCAGGACGAGTCTTTCGACCGACTGCTGGTGGAACCGTCGCACCTGCCTGTTATGTGGCAAATAAAAATCCACGCCCTGAGATGAAATCTTTAAAAGAACACCAGGAAGAAGCTCACCCTTGGTGGTTAGGAGTGTGTCACACACATGTTGACTTATGAGCTTATCTTCTCTCAGGTCGAGGCTAGTATGAAAAATCAAGTCCCTGATGAAGATTCGATCCAAGAGGAGGAACACCGAATCTTGCTGCAAAAGGACTTGATTCTGATCCATTTTTACCAATTCCCCTTCTAGTTCGCTATCATTTTCTTCCCAGCTGTATAGAAAAATTCGACATTGGATCTCTTCAGCTGTGCAGGCGCTAATGAAAACTGCTTGTAGAAGGAAAAGTACTAGCAGCAAGGGGGTAGCTTTACGCGTATATCTTGAGTGATGGGCTGCGATTCTGTTCTATGTTTGCAGCGCAAAGTGGACATCGATATTTATCCAAACTACTGTGGTGTAGATTTATCTGAACCAACTCCCCCTCTCTCAGTTTGATCCTTTTCCCGCAAGTGTCGCAGGACACTTCCCGAGTCATGAATGATGCGATGATCCAAAGAGAAATGATCACAGGTGGAACAGACAGAATTAGACCGATATAAATTGTCATGTTGAATTTGTTACCTTCCATTATATGGGGAACATCGTGTCCTGGTTAAAGCAAAATGTACTGGAGAAGCCCCTTTTTATCAACTCTACTTAAACTCTATCCCATAATTTCTGTTTGTGGGTTGATATTTGATCCGGGTCTCAAAACTCGTGGGATGTAGTGGCATGGCAGTATTTGACTCCACCTTATCCCTCAAAGAGATACAGGATTTCAAGCATAGACGCTCGGGTAAATGAACGCCCCTGGTGTCCGGGGCATCGGCCTAAGCCTCGTATATCATCTCCGAAAATTCAGTGGCTCTTCTAAGCAGGCATGCATCACACATCACTTTTTCCAGCCCCAGCATATTGTAATCGATTTCAACGATTTCATGATGTGAAATACTGAGGTCACTGCCACACCCTTCGCAGAAATTGACATACTTAAACAGGGAATCACTCACCCAGATCGGCATGTATATAGGGGGTACGGTAAAAACGATGCCAATGACCTTTATGTTACTGGATACCTTCTTTAAGATCATACGAGTCTCTGCTTCTTGATTAGCGATTAGGATAGAAAATATGAGCCAGGAATGAGCTTTGAACAACTCTACATAATCTCTATATTCCCCGAGTTTTCCGTGTTTAAAGTTAATGCGAAAACCATTGAGGAAGCATTGTGTAGTGACTGTTGCCTGATGAGAAGGAACGCTGACACGAACGACCACCTCAATTCTATCGCTTCTTAGGGGAAAAAGGAGACGGGGTATCTGAATGGACATTTCAAAGATTCAAGCGATCCACCTGGAGCTTGGGCTTACATGCTGCTGGTATGATAGAGTGACAAACCTGCTCACACTGGATGGACCTCCCACATTGACTTCGGGAATGAATGGGGTTGGGTATGAATTACCAAAACATCCGTTTTTCGACTCCATTCCGAAACGCTTTCATGAGGAAATCATTTATATTTTTCAAAGATCAGAAATAACAAACAGCACTGAAATATTCTTTGAGTTCCAGCTTCAAATCCTAGACCAGCTGAGATGGTTTTTACTCGCGGGAAACTGGAATCACGCTCTCTCTAGTTTCTCGGGTATCATCATTTCATACCATCAAAAGAAGATCGAAGAGCTTGAGAAGGAAGCGCTCTCAAAAGCTGTAAAAGGATTAATACTCCAGGGGGAAGCTCGAAAAAGAACAGCGGCTCAAGAGCAGTTTGCTGAGAAGCTCACCCGTCGTGAAGCTGATCTACTAGCACAAAGCCTTCAAGCCAGTCAAAATGCCAGTCGAATTAAGCACATCGTAAAAAGCCTGGAATCCAGCAATGTTGATAGGATGGGACTCATCCGTCAGCTTAAACAAAGTACAAAACCAGAAATCAACTGGTTAGAGTTTAAATCCTACTTCAATCAGGTTGACCCGGAATTCGTCCCCTCACTCTGGGAAAGATTCCCGGACCTTACAGATCGTGAAATCAGGATATGTGTTCTGGTCCGTCTAGGATTGAGCACAAAGGACATGGCTCACTTGACGAAACTCACTCCCAAGACAATCGAGATCTACCGCTATAGAATCAGAAAGAAAATGAAACTTAAGCGAACCGTCCCATTAATGAAGGTTCTGAGCACAAAATCCTGGTGAATTTCCCCTAGGTTTTTGCGGTGAGAAACGACATTAAATAGCCTTGGTTGGTGAAAGTTTATGCACATCCGTTGAAGAGACTAGAGAATATCAACCAAGAATCTCCCGCACCAACGATCTGATTTCAGCACTTTTCACAGGTTTGGGGAGAAAGATTTGCCCACCGTATGTACCTCGCTCAGCGGAAGTGACGATAGCGGTGATAAATACTATGGGAATGCTCTTGGTGATGGCGTTCTCACGTAATGCAACAGCCAGTTCCCCACCGTCTATTTTGGGCATAGAGACATCCAGAAAGATGATATCCGGTTTTGAGTAAATTGCCTTCTGTAATGCTTTTTCCGGATCACTGATTACGGAGATGGAGAACTCAGGATCTCCCTCAAACAGAAATTTCAGGTTTTCCAAAAAATCCACTTCATCATCAACAAACATCAAATGATACATACACATTTTACCTTACTCTGCTTCATTGATTAACTCCTTCATACCAATTTGAACCACTACCCCGTGAGGTATCTTGTTAGTTATATTGAATAAGCCCCCAAGTCTCTGCATAGTTTGGGTGCAGATGTAAAGACCCATTCCAGTACCATGCTTATCCTTCTTTGTGGAAAAGAACGGCTTCGTCACCCTATGCAAATCTTCAGCAGGAATGCCTGGTCCGTTATCCTCAATTTCCAGATGTAATCTGCCCGTCCCTCTTCCGTGGAGGCTGATTTTGATGTGGCCTCCAATCGGAAGTGCTTGTATAGAATTAAGCAGGACATTAACCAATACCTTTAAAATGCTTTCCTTGACGCCTCGTATTTCTACAGGGCGGTCGCAGTGATTCGACAGCCGGATCTTCTGGGATCTCAAATGATAGGTCACCAAACCAATGGCCTCATTCACAAGATGGTCTAGCCTGAGCAAAATTGCATCAGCCTCCATCTCCTGTGGTGTGCCGAGACGCATCAGGTTTTCCACGATCTGATTTGCCCGGCTAACCGATCTGTTAATATTATCTGTCGCTCTTTGAACGTTGAAGTTGCTGCGGTCCATTTCTGACTCCAACACTTCCATGCCCATTGAAATGACTGCAAGTGGGTTTCGAACCTCATGGGCTAGGCCTGATGCGAGTTGAGAGATCTGCTCCTGTGTGTTTTGGGTGTAGATGAATTGATTCAGCGCTAATTCATCTAGGACCTGGCCGATCAGTTTCCCCAGGGAATTGAGGTTGGACGTATCTGTTTCATCAAAATATCTGACTGGCTTTGAATGTAAACAGACAATAATCCCATAGCTATTGAACTTGGTTCTGATGGGGGCCACGAGCATTTCGCCGGGCTCTTCACCGATCAGTTTGTGAAAATAGGGCTGGTGCTGAAGGGGATGACCGTTACCAGAGCGCAGGTTATGGATAGGCCGTGCCTTGATGTATTCTTGATACTCTTTCTCTGTGAGCCGTTCATCTTTAAGCGTCTTGTTGGGGTCACGACTTGAGTCCGCTACTGGACAAAACAGCGGGGAGAGAAAAGACGTATTCGTAGATTGCCTGGGGATAACCAAGAAGCTGTGAGGAATAAGTAGCGCCCTATCTTGCGATAGCAGAGTCGCTAGACCATCACTCAGAAGGGTAGGATCCCTTTGGATGGTCAAAGATAATTCTTGAACCCGGCTAAAAATTTTCATCCAATTGTACTTTTTTTGCGTTTCAGTAATGATCTCAGCGATCTTGATGAAACCCGTCACCTCCCCTTTGGCATCATACCTGGGGGTTATAGTCGCAGACTCACAGACCACGCGGCCACCCTTGGTCAGATTTAAAAGCATGCCTTTCCATCTTTTCTCTGTTTGCAACTTGGATTTCACCGAGGCTTGTTCCGGCCACCCCAGGTCTTTCGCTCTTAACAAAATCGCTGGGAGCTTCCTGTGAACCTCATCCTGTGAATATTCATAAATCTCGGTGAATGCCTTGTTCACGTAGCTGATCTCATGCTTTAGGTTGGTCGTCATAATAATTGACTGGGTCTCATCAGCAATGCGTTGGAAGACCTTACGCTCTTGGGCGAGCAAATCAATTATCTGCATCTGGTCCATCTTTGACTCCAGAGATCCGGAGATCAGTGAGGAGATATACTTGATGACTTGATGTGTGAATTTGTCAAAAGCCCAATGATCAGTTACAAAATCCATACCGATGAATCCCATGATTCCTTCACGCCCCTCGATAGGTACGACCAGGAGGGACTTGATAGACTGCATTTCAAGAATCTCTTTTAGATCCTTCTGCTCATCAGGAAGCTCGGAAGTATCTGGGATGTAGATGGTCTCATTCAGCTGAATCTGGTCCATCCACCAGGGGAAAGCACTATAAGGGAGATTCAGCAGATTCTCTTTCTCTGGACTAACACCTGTTGCAACCCATTCGTGGGTATTGCTCATGGTTTCTTCCAAGGTGTTCAGTTGAAAAATGTACACTCTGTCCGTGGGCAAGAATCTTCCAATCTCACCAAGACCCGCTTCCACAACCAGGTCCAATTCCTCGATAGGTGATTTGAGAAGCTCAACTGCGAAAGTGCTGGCTATCCCCTGGAGTTTGCTTTGTTTCTGAACAAGGGTGGCCAGATTCTGGCGTTCACTAATATCCACATGACTTCCCGCCATCCTCAGTGGCTGCCCATCTATGGACCATTCGTAAACCCGACCTCTATCATGTATCCAGACCCAGTGCCCATGTTTATGCTTCATCCTTACACGGGCATCATATTGACTCTTTTTTCCCTTGAAATGATCATCAAGCAACTGGCCGGCTTGTTCTAAATCTTGAGGGTGGGTTAACATTTCCCAGGTACGGATACTAGTGGGTGAGAGTTCCTCGATGGTATAGCCCAACATTTCAGCCCACTTATCATCGAACAGGGTTTCACCGGTCTGAACGTTCCAGTGCCAAAGTCCTGCCCCCATACCATGCATGGAAGCTCTCAGGATATCTTCACCTATAGGCATAGGCTGGGGAGGCTTGTTCGCAACGAAGGGGACTGAATGCGCCGTAAAGAGCATCGCTCCTGGTAAAATCTCGTCAGGTAAGGGAGTGACTGTCACGGCAAGTGCTTGGGAAGTGTATGAGAATTGCACTTCACGAAACATTTTTTGCGAACTGAGGAAAGCTTCTTCATGGAGAGATTGTAAAGTTGCCATAATATCTTCGTCCACGATGCAAGCCATTCCCTTCGACAATAAGGTTTCGGCATTTACACCAAGAAACTCACAGTGCTCCAAGTTTGCCTGTAGATATGTGCTTGGGTTCTGCATAACCCAGTTTTGTACTGACAAGCAACCTCCCCCAGTTGCTTGATTTGCTTTAGAAGTATGATGTGTAAACATTGAGAGATCCACCCCACATGGATATTGAAAAATTGATGTAAAAAGCAATTAGTATATCATATCCTAAGAGTTTCGACAACCCTGCAAAAACACTATTTCCGCCTTTAGCCCTTTACCTCACTCAGCCACTAGCTATATTTTAATATGTTATTCGATCCTCAATCGCTGTCACTCCTGCAATTGTTCAGGGGCTGCCTTCAGCACGCAGGTGGAGATGTCTTCCTTGTTGACTCCCAATGGGAGGCAGTTGACCGAGTCGCATCCAGGACCGCTGAGGATAGCGAACTTGATCTTAAGTATTTACTGTCCCAGCTTTCCTCTCAAGTCGATCTGGCTATCCAAGCCGGTTATCAGGACTGTCTGGTGCACATCACGGATAGCCAGGGTATGGAACGCTCTGCACAGTGTGTTACAATTGCCCTACCGGATAAGGCGGATACATATCTGGTTACGCTTTTCATGCCCCAGAAAATGCTTATGGACGAATACCAGCGGGGAATTGTTGCCGTGAGTAACCATGAGCTCAGAACGCCTCTCATGGTCATTAATAGCGCCCTACAGTTACTCATGTCAAAAGTAGCTGATGAAGATGGCACTTTGGATAATCTACACAGGATGGTTAGCGACAGCATTTTCCGACTCACGTCGACCTTTGACAAACTCTTGGAGTATGGCAACCTCCTGACCCCGTTTCCCGTAGCTGAGTTCAGGGAGTTTTCCCTCAAGCAAGTAATTCAGGAAGTTGTTCATTCGAGAAAGCAAGTGAGAGGTGATTTACGATGGCACACCCGTTACCCTGATTCTGAGCTGCTTGTAGTGGGCGACCCAGAAGCTATAAGCAAAGCTCTGGATGCAATCTTGGAGAACGCCATGAATTTCAGCAAAGAAAAAGGAGACATCAGCGTTCTTGTGCATGCGGATCTTAAAGTAGGTCTCAGTTTCATTAAGATCACGGATGGTGGAATCGGCATTCGGAGAGATCAGCTGGCATCCGTGTTTGAGGGTTTCTTTCATGGAGAGGATATCATGCACAAGCATACACCAGGATTGGGATTGGGATTGACCATCGCCAAAAAAATATTCGCACTCCACTCCGGAAGAATCTACCTCGACTCCAGAGAAGGGGGGGGGACGAGTGTAACAATTAAATTGCCTCTAAGGGTATCCAATTAAATCAAATGCATACCATCCTTTGATTGCAAGATTTCTAAGCTATATTATTGATACAATCATACTAGAAAGATTCCCAATTCGGATACATAGAGCCAATTATGCTCCCTACACTACATTTTTTTGGTAACTCCTGCGGCAATTCAAACAAGTATATCAGAAGACTTTAATCAAAATGCACATAAAATCCCTTGAGTTAAGCCCGGCATGGCTGATTACAATCATCTCGCTTGCTGTTTTTGGGATTTATATGGGACTTAACAATTTCCTTCTGTTCCACACTATTGCCGAGTTTGCCTCGGTCGCAGTTGCATTCAGTGTGTTCATTCTTGTCTGGGACACCAAACGCATTAATCCAAATCCCAACATGCTCATTTTGGGAGTGGGTTATCTCTTTGTCGCGCTGATCGATCTCTTGCATCTACTCTCATATCAGGGTATGAGCATTTTTCCAAACAATAACTCGGCTAACATTGCTACACAATTCTGGATAGCGGCCAGAGCAATAGAAACTGCGACTTTCTTGTTGTTTGCTTGGTTCCGTAGCCAACGTATGCAGATTCTTGTCCTTGTCTTTTTTTATGCCCTTTCGACCTCGTTAATGATCATCAGTATTATGGTATGGCCAATCTTCCCAGCTTGCTTCATCGATGGCACTGGGCTGACTAACTTCAAAATCATCAGTGAATATGTATTCTGCACACTAATCGCAGTCGCCATCATGAAGCTCAGGTCGAGAAAGCTTGGACTGGAAGAGCATGTTTTGCTCATGGTGCGTGTGGCAATGTCACTTACAATCCTGGCAGAGCTATTATTTACACTTTATTCAGATGTCTATGGTCTTGTAAATCTGGCAGCCCATCTGGTGAAAACATTATCTTTCGCACTGATCTATCTGGTGATTGTGAGAAACAGCCTGACAAGACCTTTCCAGAGCATTTTTAGACAGTTGGAGCAGCAAAACCAAATACTAAGAGAATCTGATAAAAAACGTCTTGCTCTACTTTCAAATCTTCCAGGAGTGGTTTACCGATGCCTTTATGATGATAAGTGGACCATGCTTTTCCTCAGTGATGGATGCTTTACTTTGACGGGATACCATGCTGATGAGCTGATCCAGAATAAGGTTGTGTGTTACGCTGACATTATCCATCCTGATGATCGGAAAATGGTTGAGAACCTTGTTCGTGATCAGCTCCTCCAAGAAAAAAGCTACGAGCTTGAATACCGGATAATTCATAAAGATGGGGAGATAAAAACTATTTGGGAGAAAGGTTGTGCAGACAAGCTTAATGGGGAGATCATCGCACTGGATGGCTTTATTACCGACTTTTCGTCCAGGAAGCAGCTGGAAGAGAAAGAAAAGGAGGCTCAGAAGCGACTGCACCAATCACAGAAGCTAGAAGCTTTAGGTACTATGATTGGTGGCATTGCCCACGAACTAAACAATGTATTTCAAAGTATCTTTCTTTTTTCAGGTCTTGTGCAGGATTCACTAACAAAACATAGTGATGCCGATGTCAATATGTCTCAAATTCTAAGGGATACTGAGCGCGCACGTGATCTAATTAAGCAAATTTTACATTTCAGTAGAAAAGAAGAAATTCGGTTTGGTGCCTACCATCTTCAAGACATTGTGCAGGATGCAATCCGTTTTCTCCATGCCAGCCTGCCGGTTGAGATCAAGCTAGAAACCCAATTCGAAATGAACGTGCCACCCGTTAAATGTGATCGTACCCAGATCCATCAGATCATCATCAATCTCTGCAATAATGCACATCATGCCATGCCAGAGGGTGGGGGGACGATCACAATAAAATTGACAGCGGAAAAGCTGGTTAAGGATAGCCAATCAAAACCTGTCCCCATGGTAAAATTGGAAATTTCTGACACTGGACATGGCATGGACCAGGAAACCTTAGATCGCATTTTTGACCCCTTCTTTACAACGAAAGAGTTGGGCAAGGGTACAGGTCTTGGGCTTTCAGTAGTCTACAGCATTGTTGAAAACATCGGCGGGACAATCTCTGCCACCAGTATTGTGGGGAGGGGAAGCACTTTCACGATGCTGCTACCAGCTGACATCGGGCAGATTTCCGAACCGGACAAAACGAAGACCCAATTCATGCCCATGGTCAATCAATCCTGGGCAATTCTCATGGTCGATGACGAAGCATCCATCCTTGAAGCTGTGGCCAAAATGCTGCGTGCCAAAGGCTTTGTAGTAGAGATTGCTGACCGAGCAACCAAAGCTATGGAGTTGATCTCAGCACGCCCCATACCATACGATCTTATACTGACTGACCAATCCATGCCGGACATTTCTGGGATCGATATGATCCGCAGCCTAAGGGACAGGGGAGATCAAACTCCAGTCGTTCTTTCCAGTGGTATCCTCTCCACCTATGACAAGCAGGTCATGCAGGAACTCCAGATCACTAAATACCTTCAAAAGCCATGGACGTTAGACCAACTGGTTACCTGCCTTTATGATATCCTTGCTGATAACCATAGTGCTTAATTCTTGGCGGCAAATCCCTTGGCCAGATTTTGTATGATGGCAATAGGATAAGATATTGACCGGAGTACAATATAGCTCGTTAAGTACCAAAATATTGGACATTCCCATTTTATAAGGGGCATTGATCATCGTCCATTAGCGAATCCTGAGTCTGGACTAAAATGTAGTTGCGGGTACTCCCTCACAGCGTGACCTCTTCCAAACGATTCAAACAGAGGGGTATTTGAAACACCGGACGAGGTCACCCAATGAAAAGGTCACATCCCCTTTTCAGAGCTATGCGAGGTCTCTGTCAACCCACTTCCGACAAGGAGGCGTTGAGCATGATCTGGGAGAGCAGGTTGTCATGCTTTCCAATTGGATGATGCAGATCAGCTTGATGATAACACTTCGTTCACCAGCCCAGGAACCATCAACCCAGTGCTAGTGTTTTTATTTGATTGTTCCTTAGGTCCCACTCAATTCAGCTTATAAGTCTCGCTATGAACTATCTGGCCTGCGCCATCTATTTGACTCACTCGATACCAGTATAATTCACCGTCCGAAATGTGTCGATCGATATAATCAAACATAGGGTTTTTCCCGGATTTCCCAAGGCTTGAAAGATCTTCATTGATCGCGAATGAGGACAGCCAAGTCCAGCGTTGCTGGTCAAGGGTGCGTCGCTCTATTACGAATCCGAAGTCATCGTTGATCTTAACCGCAAACCACGTTAAGACCACGCGCCCACCTTGCATACCGGCTTCCAGGTTAAAGTCAGAGCCATGATCTGGCAGTAACCTAACCGGGGCATTCATGGGCAGGGTGGAGGATGTTTTTATGGGGTCAAATTTGTTCCAGTCCATAAGCACATGTACCTCATCAGGGTAGTTCATGTCTGAGGGCGGAAAATCAATCAAGCAAAATACGAAAGGAGTACTCAAAACCGATATCATTGATAATACTAGAATCAGGCGTGAAAGCCCCGTGGTATTGACTAACCCGTTCAGATCCATCTGTTGAATAATCCAAAGCGTAATCTTGCTGTGAACAAGCCTCCTGCAGCCACCAAGTAAATACTTCTCAGTGATATAAATGTTGGATCCCTCCATGTTTGACAAGCAGCCAGGAAGCCCAGAAGGCTCCCCGGCTCTTCGCTTGTGTGGGGATTTCTCCTTGATCTATATGTCCGGGTTATTTGGAGCCCCTGAATTTCACGAGCATCTGCATGTGGTTACCCATGGATGATCATTCGAGGTATAGTGCAAAAGCACCTTTCTGGAACGACCTGAACTATCAGAAGAATCTATACACATTTATCCATAGACCAGATTGGATCGTCTCGGACATCACATGCATTCACGTATAAAATGCCTGATCCATTTTCCTCAGTTTCCGTACTTATAGGACCAATGAGTCAAAAAGCAACGTGTTAGCCCAGGATGGGGGACTCAAAGCTAACTTATAGGAATATGGTATAGCTGCAACACTACAGATACTCTACCCTTGCCTATTCAATATATGGGCTATGAAATTGAGCTCCCGCAAAACGCAGTATCTCTCGTAAGTGACTATGAATCCACCCAAGGGACATGGGCGCTATGCCCAGATATGCATAATTCGCGGAGCTCTCTTCGCTCAGACATATTTCATCACCCAAAACATGTATTATGTAGGCCAGCGGCCAAGTCGACCTTATGCTTTTAAATGATTCGAGTGGAATAGCAGACTGACAAGCAAATATTATGTGTGAGTAGGTCAGGTTGCTCCCCAACAGATTATGCACTGTGTGGAAACTGGTCACCGGAAAATCGTGAAGCAAACTTAGCAAAGAGCGGTGAAATAGATTTTCTTCCTCAGGACAGAAAATCGCAAAAGACACGATTGGAATATCAGCCATTGTCGACCTCCTGGGCTAAATATAGCTCAGGTTAAATAATATAATACTCTACAATAACTCTATATTTTCAACAATCTGTTTGTGCCTCCCACGGTTCAGCCCTCCCCCTCATTCGAGCTCCGAGATACACCCCTTCTCTTCAGTGTTTATGAGAGACGTAAACTAATTATTTACCTTGACCTGCAACTTTAGAATTTACCTGTCTCGGATTTTCTTAGATCAACACCAGCTATAATCCTTCACCTTCATAGAACTTGTTCTGAGTTGTACGATTCCGAACAATCGTTAAATTCAAATTCTATGCTGCTGGGTGGTGGTGTAATCCCCCCTTTAAATAGTGCCATTGATAATTAGAGACAACGTGCCCATTTTGCAGGGCAAAGGAGATTGTCAATGCGCAGTAAAAGATTCACAGAGACACAGATTAGTCGAGTGTTGAATAGGATTGCGTTGGGACGTGGATACCCTGAGAAGATGAGGATGGATAACGGACCAGAGCTGATCTCTGTGAAGTTGGCTGATTGGGCAGATGAACATGGAGTAGATTTGGATTTTATTCAGCCTGGCAA
>JAERTH010000034.1 GCA_016844955.1 Fidelibacterota bacterium
ATGGGAAGGGTTTTGCTGAGTGGAAATGCTGCCATCACCAAAATTCCACTGCCAGCTAATGATGTGCTCATTTTGTGTTTGGTCGATAAACTGATATTTAAATCTGTCACTGGGTGAAATCTGGTATTGCGTAAATCGGGCATGCAATTGCTCAAGCTGAAAAGGCATTAATATTTCAAAATTGGCAAGCAGAGTGTTGCTGCATACATTCATGAAACGGAAGTGTACAATGGTATCAATCTCCTGGTCGAGATAATCGAAAGTAAATACTTTCAGGGCGCCATTGTTGTTTTGAGTGAATATGGTATCATAAAAATAACCTTCTTCATTGGTTCTTAATTCCAGAAAAATGGAGGCACGGTCGTAGCCGGAGATTTCTGAGGTTACAAAAACCGGGTGCTCGTCTATGGGGTTTCCATGTTCTTTGTTCAGAACCTGCCCGCCAATGATTACGTATTGCTCGCAATCAGAAGCCTGAACAGCCAAAACACTTAACATAAGACCGAAGATCAGCAGCTTGAGAAATGCGCCTGTGCAAAGGTTTTTATGTTTCTTATATATCATGATTATCTTTTGTTACTAAGTTGATAAATACAGCCAAATCTTACAGCAAACATCTGATTGGACTGTTTGAAATCGGAATCACTATACAAAGGACTTAACTGGTATCTGAAATTGGGTTCAGCAGTGATTGAGAACCGATACCCCAGACGATATTCCACCCCTGCTCCCAGCCACAATTGTGTGTGCATGGAAGCACGATCGGGTAATGTATTTTGATACCTATGAATGGTGGCCTGGGGTGTATGCTTGGATACATCATCAATCTGACTACCGATCAGAAAATTGAAGGCTGTGCCACCGTATAATGAAAACTCGAACTTATTTATGCCAAAATGATAGCCTATCAATACAGGCAATTGCAGGTATTGGTAACGATTTGTAACACCCACCAAGCCATTGTGCCTGACAGAATCCCAGATTTCAGTAGTTTGGGTATGATAGGTTGGAATGACGTTCCCATCAATGGTGTCGAAAGTGACATCATAAACATCTTCATAGGTTCCCATCATTTCGTTTCGTGTCATATCCAGTTGGGCAAACCCATCATCTTTATTAAAGCTGAATCCCAGTCCACTTCTTACAAACCAGTGCTTTTTGAAATAAAAGGAAGGTTCCACGCTAAGGGTATATGCAGTGGAAAGGGTAATTGAATCATATTGCTTTAAAGGAAATTCAGGACTTACCAAAAGGGCCAGTTTCCAGGTGGTGTTTGAAATTTGAGTGCTTGATTCAGTTTGAGGCAAGGCTGCCGGAGGCAGTAAAGAATTATTGGTTTTGTAATCTAGGCTGTTGTTTTGCTTCATCCAGAATTGCATAAAGTCAGAGGAAAGACTACTTGGCCTTGTCTCCAGTTCCTGGAGGCTAAATGCCTGACGCGAATTATGCTGGAATACAAGCTGTGTGGTATTATCTTCTGTTGCAGTGGTGGTTTGGGTAAGCTTTTCGTTGCCTGGAGTGCTTGCTATAGTTTCTGTTTGGAGTTGTTCTGTTTGTTTGGAAGGATTCTCCTGTGAGAGTTCACTTACCACTTCAGTTTCACCGCTATCATTTGCAGTAGTTTCAACACTTAGAGCGGTTTGGGTAGCATCAGACTGGGACGCAGTTGTTTGTGGCTCATCATCCATAACCGATGTTGGTGGCTTAACATCATGTATTTGTTCCGAGGCCATTTCCAGATTTTCACTTTGTTTGCCCGGATTAAAATACCACAATGTGCCCATAATCAGTACCGCAGCCACTATTGCAGCAGCAATCCGATAGGGCCATGGGAAAAGAACCGGCTTATCAAGACCACGCTCAATGCCTTCCCATACAGAATCAGGTGGGTTTGTGGCAAAATCTGCCAATTGTTCCCTGATTATTTGTTCGATATGTTCGTGATCCTTATTCAATATTTTCTCGGTCTTTAATTGATTTCAACTTTTTCTGTAACGCAGTTCTTGCTCTGGATAACTGGGATTTTGATGTGTTTTCGGAAATATTAAGCTTGATACCAATTTCCTTATGGGTATAACCATCGATAACACTTAAATTGAAAATGGTACGATATCCCTGCGGTAATTCCTTTACAAGTTCGAGTAATTCATTGGCGCTAAGTTGTTCAACAATTAATGGCTTTTCAACAATGCTGTTTTCATAGGTGTTGATATCAGCCGCAATTCCTTTTTTGATTCGTTTTTTATAAAGGTTAATCGCTGTATTAACTATTGTTCTTCTAACCCAGCCTTCCAGGGATCCTTCCCCCCTGAAGTCTTTCAGATGTCTGAACACCCTGATAAAACCTTCCTGTAAAATATCGTTTGCGTCATCTCTGTCAGAGGCGAATCGCAGACAAATGCCATACATTTTCGGTGCCAGCTGCTTATAAAAAGTCATCTGTGCCTCCCGATCCTGTTTGACCAGTTTACGGATAAAGGATTTATCGAACTCCATTAGGGCTTCTTTCTGGCTTACTGAAAAAAGACCGGCAAGTTAATAAATAACCCTTAATATTCTATGTGATGACACAAGGCTCATGAGAATGGTTGCACAGCCCAAGCAGCTTGAAAGCCAAGCTTAAATGATATTCTTCATGGGGTTTTTCTAGAATACTCTTTTTAGGCTGTTGTACAGGGTAGTTTTGGATATGGGTTTTGATAATACCAGATCGATTCCAGCAGCCTTTGCCATTTCTTCTTCAACTGCATTGGCATAGGCCGTTTGAGCCAATACCGGTAGGTCAGGGAATTTATTTTTGATGGCTTTTGTTGCTTCAAAACCATCAACTTCGGGAAGTTGTAAATCCATGAGTACCAGATCAGGTTTGATAGAAGTGGCCATGGAGATGGCTTCTTTTCCGGTTTTTGCTGTACTGACCACAAAGCCTTTATCGGTGAGCATAATTCGCAGCAATCGCTCGGCATGGGGATCATCTTCCACAATGAGGATGCTTTTGTTTTTCCAGTTTAATTCCTGTTGATCAACAGTTGTGGTGATGGCTGGTTTATCTTCTGATACCAATAGACAATCGAAGAGTGTAATGGTAAATGTGGATCCTTTTCCAGGTTCAGATTCCAATTGCATCCGGCCACCCATAAGCGCTATTAATCCTCGAGAGATGGCCAATCCCAAACCGGTTCCATCCACTTTGCGGGTGCTTGAGTAATCCACCTGTGAAAAGCGTTCAAATATTTTTTGATGGTGGGCTTCATCGATACCAATGCCGCTGTCTTTTACATAGAAACTAAGCTCATTTTCAGATGCTGTATAACACCCCAGCTCCACAGAGCCCTTGGGCGTAAATTTAAAAGCATTATCGATGAGGTTGTTTAAGACCTGTTGCATGCGCAAGGGGTCAATGTTGATTTTAAGTTCATTGAGACTGGCATCCTGTTTTAATATGAAGTCGATGTGGTGCTCACCACTTTTCTGCAGCATTTCTTTATTGATCCGATAGATGCGACTCATAAATTCTGCAAGAGAAACTTCTTCATCAACCACCCGCATTTGCCTGGACTCAATCCTTGCAATATCAATAATGTCGTCAATTTTCCTGAGCAGTATGGCGCTACTGCTCTCCACAATCTGTTTGTATTCTGCCCGATCTTCCATACTCAGATCTACATTGAGCAGAATGTCCAGAAAGCCAATGATGTGGTTCATGGGCGTTCTGATTTCGTGAGACATATTGGTGAGAAAGGCAGTTTTTAGCCGGTTGGATTCTTCTGCCTTGTCTTTGGCGTTGATTAATTGTATTTCTGCCAGCTTTCGTTTGGTGATGTCTCCGATAATGACCAGAAAAGAATTCACCTTTCCCTGTTTGTCCCATATAGGAATTCCACGGGAACGGTAATGCTTTTCTTCTCCTGAAATATTCATGATGAGCTCATCGTCGAAGGGGATGTCCAATGCAATGAGTTTCTGGATTTTTTCCAGCAATGGTGTATTGGAAAGCCGTGCAAAATCTTTAATGTGAAGGGCCTTTTCAAAATAATCTTCTTCCAGATCAAACAAGCTGTTGACCAGTTTGTTGGCCCGGATCACACAACCGCTTTTTGCAATATTTAATACCGCAAGGGGTACATGATCCAATACTTCAGAGATATCCAATGTGGCAGACTCCTCAGTTAGTGCCCTATTGGTGAGTTGATCTACCTCCTGTTGTAGTGATCTTATTTTCTGCTGTAAGAGCTCAATGGTATGGTCCACAGACTTCTTGCCCATTTCCTGCTGTTTTGTTTCAAATAAGCCTTTTCCTTACAATGCAAAAGTAATCAAACTTATTAATGATGCACTCCACTGCCCTTAGCTAAGTTGTAAAACCCATTTTTTAAAATGTTAATTTGATGTTATTTTATTGCTTGAATTACCTAATTATCAAGCAATGAATATTTTTGTGTATTAAATATAGCTGCTATCACCATGAAAAAACGCTCAATTAACTTTGGATTTTTAATCCTTGGCCTGCTTGCATTTGCATTTTTACAAAGTTGTTATTACGATAATGAAGAGGATTTGTATCCGAGCCCACCGGCCTGTGATACAACCAATATCACCTATTCGGCTACCGTTTGGCCCATCATAAGTGAGTCATGTACTTCCTGCCATTCCGGCTCGGGTGCCGGCGGCGGTGTGCTGTTGACCAATCATGCTGAAGTGGCAGATGCCTGTAACAATGGAAGATTGTTGGGAGCCATCAGACATGAGTCGGGTTATTCGCCCATGCCGAAGGCTCAGGCAAAAATGAGTGATTGTGATATCAAGAAAATTGAGCTTTGGGTAGCAAATGGTACCCCTGACAATTAGCGAGAGCATATGAAAGATATGGGGGTGGGATAATTCATAAAAGTCACAGATATGAAGAAATACAAGAAAATATTAGGAATTGCCTTGGTGGCATTTATCATGGTGGTTGCCTATGTTTGGTTTTTTGTATACAACAAACCCCATCGAAATATTGAAAAAGCAAAGGCTGATTATGAGTTGAGTGCTGAAGTGGCCTACCATACCTTTCACAGTGGAGACCCTGTACAGGCAAAGGAATACCAGGGAAAGGTCATACAATTAACAGGTCAGGCAAGCCACATTGAATCAGGTGACTCTCTCATGGTTCTGGTGTTTGTTTTTGAAGAAGGCATGTTTGGTGATGAAGGCATCCGATGCAGTTTTCTTCCCAAATACAATCAACAGCTTGCCTCGCTTGATTTAAGTAAGGAAATTATAGTGAAGGGCTATTGTGCCGGTTATAACGAAACTGATGTTATTATGGAACAATGTTCCTTAGCTGGACCTCAATAAACAACTACAACAATAATTTAAACCCTAACCAATGAAAAAAGTAATCATCATCGCCCTGGGGCTTGGATTGGCTTTCAATCTGTCAGCTCAGCGATTCATCACAAAAACCGGTCATATTTATTTTTCTTCAGATGCGCCATTGGAAAAAATTGAAGCCCATAACCGTCAGGTAAATGCGGCACTTGACAGCAGGACTGGAGATTTTATTTTCAAAGTACTCATGAAATCCTTTGCCTTTGAGAAGGCCTTGATGCAGGAACACTTCAATGAAAATTATGTGGAAAGTGATCTGTATCCAAATGCCATTTTTGTGGGAAAAATTTCCAATATGGATGCCGTTGACTTCGAAAAAGCAGGAACCTATCCTGTCACGGTAATGGGTGATATGAATATGCACGGAAAATCTCAGAAAATTGAGGAGGATGGAGTTCTTGTGGTAGGCAAGGATGGTATTCAGGCCACCTCTACCTTTAATCTGGCGATTGCAGATTATGACATTAGTATTCCGGGTGCGGTGGCCGGAAAAATCGCCGATGAAATACAAATTCATGTGGATGTCAGTCTAAAACCCCTCAACAAATAGAAAAACCATGAAAACCCAATTAATTGTTGCCATATTACTGCTGTTTACTGCTCCGATAATGGCGCAGGATGATATGATGGATTTATTTACTGAAGAAGAACCCACATCAGACTACACCTATGCTACCTTTAAAGCCACTAAAGTGGTAATCGGGCAATCTGTTGAAAATCCGGGAAACGGTAGTCTGGTCTTCGTGATTCAGCACCATTTTGGCCGTGTCAACACCGGCATAGAAGAGTTCTTTGGCCTGGATCAGGCCACTACCCGTTTGGGTTTTGAATACGGGGTCAACGATTGGCTGGCCCTTGGACTTGGTCGCTCCATGATTGAAAAAACCTATGATGGCTCAGTAAAAGCCAAGATTCTCCGCCAACAGAAGGGTAAACGAAATATACCCATCTCTCTGAGTTATTTTGGAAGCATGGCTATCCAAAGCATGCCATGGCCCGAACCTGAGCGCACCAATTATTTTTCATCAAGGATCAGTTATGCCAACCAATTGCTCATCGCCCGAAAATTCAGTCGAGCCTTTTCCTTGCAGTTAATTCCCACGCACATCCACCGCAACCTGGTTGAGAAAAAAACTGATGATAATGATGTATTTTCTCTGGGAGCAGGAGGACGACTGAAACTAAGCAACCGCATCAGTCTGAATGCAGAATACCATTACTTACTCAGCCAACAAACGGCTGAGGATTTTCACAATTCCTTTTCTGTGGGTATCGACATTGAAACCGGGGGTCATGTTTTTCAGTTGTTTGCCACCAACTCACAGGGTATTATTGCCCAGCAATTTATTGCACGTACTGATGGGGATTGGCTCAATGGTGACATCCATATAGGATTTAATATCAGCCGCTCCTTTCAATTGAAAAAGAAAAAACAGCCCAAGGACTAATCCCTTATTTTTTTTTTAGTCAATAGTATGACCACTTCTCTGCATACTAATCATTGCCTAATCAATGGGTAGTTTGCTGAAATCACTCATATGGGTAATGCTCTTTGTCATCATTGTTAGATGCTTATAACCAGGGCGGTAGCTGTGAGAAACCGCACAACAAAACAGCAGATTATTACTCTCCACATGGCCACATTGTTATTTAATAACAATTAAACCCCTGATCCCTAATTATTTAGATAAATTCTAAATTAGAATTTACAGCACATTTATGTGTGCAAGACAACAACAATAGTTTATTTTTGAATTCAAGTAATGAAACTCTTAAATTATTTATAATATAATTCAATCATCATGAAAAAACTGTACTATTCGTTATTTGTAGCCGCCACCCTTT
>JAERTH010000035.1 GCA_016844955.1 Fidelibacterota bacterium
GCATTGGCCTCAATTGGTCTGGTGAATGGCTGGTCCAAAAATGCTCCAGATATTGAAGTGAAAGATTTCACCCTTCAGGAAAACCAGACTGATATCCTGGTCATTGGCGGTGGCATTGCAGGTTTGTTTGCAGCAGTTAAAAGCCATGATGCTGGTGCTGAAGTTATGATGGTCTCAAAAGGAAGATTGGGGTCCTCAGGACAGACCCCCTTTGCCAAGGGTATCTTTGCCTATGACCCAGCGACTACTGAATATTCGATTGATGAATTTGTGGCAGCAGTATCACGATCAGCCATGGGTACCAACAATCCGGTTTATACACGTCAACTGGCTGAAAATTCCATGGCTCGAGTTGCGGAATTGCGGTCCTGGGGTTTCTTTGACTCCCCCCTTTACAACAAGTCCTTCAGTCAGCCTATGGATGAGCGCAATATTCCTCTCATGGAGCGCGTCATGATCACCAATCTGATCAAGCAGAATGGTCGAATCTGCGGTGCTGCAGGTTTCAGTCTGGATGATGCCACCGTCCACATTTTCACCGCCAAGAGCGTCATTCTTTGTACTGGGGCAGGAGGATTCAAGCCCAATGGTTTTCCCATCTGCGACCTGACCCATGATGGAACTGTCATGGCTTATAACATTGGTGCAAAAGTAACCGGCAAAGAATGGAATGATGGACATTTTGGGAATTCGGAGCATCCTGCAGCTTGTTTCGATGGCTGGCATGGCATGTTCGAAAGAAAACCAGGCACCACCAATGTGGAGATACATCACGACCTTGGTGTTGAGATGAATTATAAAGCCTATATGGGTGGCAATCCACTGGCAGGTGGACCTCCCGGAATGGGAGGTGGGGAATCTATTGAGGGCGGACCATATCGTCCCCCAGAGTTTCAACAGAATAATCGTCGTGGTGGTCCTCCACGTTCTGACCACGACGGTGGTCCTCCCCCAAAGCGAAATGGTAGTGAGGGTAGGCCTGGTGAGGGGCCTCCTGGTATGGCCGGTTCACCACTGGGAGGATCATCAGCAGGAATGGCCATCCACAAAGCCGAGGGGTTGGTTCCTATCAATGAAAAGTGCGAATCAAATATACCTGGTTTATACGCTGCCGGAGATGCACTGGGTTCCTATATGGTTGGTGCGATTTACACACAGATTGGGTCTTCCCTGGCAGGCTCAGCTGTACAAGGGGCAGTTGCCGCAGAGGCATCTGCAGCCTATTGCAGAGAGGTGGAGTATCCAAAAATTGCACAAAAAACAAACGTCGCACTCCAGGATGAAATTCTGGCACCGCTTATGCGAGAGGCTGGATATAGCCCAGCCTGGGTAACTCAGACCCTCCAGGGCATCATAATCCCCAACTTTATCCTGTACATTCAAAAAGAAAATCTCATGCAGGCAGCATTAGCCTATGTTGAAGAACTTCGTGATCATCACCTGCCTCTATTGCGAGCTGGCGATATGCATGAGTTGCGTCTTGCTCATGAAACAGCCAATATGATAATTTCGGCAGAGATGAAATTACGAGCATCCCTGATGCGAACCGAAAGTCGCTTGAGTCACTACCGACTTGATTATCCTGATGTGGATTTCGAAAACTGGGAAGGCTGGATCAACATCTATAAAGGTTCGGATGGAAGCATGCAGTTTGAAAAACAGGCATTTAGCACGTAGATAATTACTTGGGCAATAAACCCTAACACATCTAGGGTTTATTGCACTATTGCAGATGCTGAACCCATGGGGAAAATTACTTCAAATTCGGGTTCAGGTGAATGTATGCTACAACTAATTCAACTGATCCAGTTCGATCATCCTATGTTTTATGTTCAATTTAATTGCCTCCTGTTTTAGTTAACTCCAATGCTTTAAATCCATTCCTGTCTCATTCGAAAAACAATCAATAGATTAAATAATTGTGCAAAAGGTGATACCATTTATGACGTCTTACTTAGTAGATGAAGAAAGTGACAAGCATGATGATGGAGCAAACTATGAACACAAACATTTTGGATCCAATTAAACTGGAAGACATGGGTCGAGTGAAATTAATGAATCGGACCGACACAAAATATTGGTTCCATGCTGGTCAGGTCAATCACCTGTTGAATTCGATCAAAGAAGATTATTTCATTTTGCATATCGACAACCTCAGTGTTCAATCATATTCATCAACCTATTTTGATACGAGTGATAACATCATGTACTCACAACACCATAATGGAAAGTTGAATCGTTTTAAAGTGAGACGCAGAAGTTATCTCTCTTCAGGACTAAGTTTTCTAGAAGTAAAGATCAAGAATAACAAAGGCAAGACCAAGAAAAAACGCATTGGTTCTGAATTTGGACGCATGGAGTTTACAGCACAGGAACTAGAGTTTTTAATTAAGCATATTCCATTTGAATGTACTGACTTGCATCCATCCCTACGCAATCAGTTCTCACGCATAACCCTGGTAAATAAGAATTTTCGAGAACGTTGTACTATCGATCTTGACCTGCAGTTTCAATTCGAGAACAAATTCACATCGATGGATAATCTTGCCATTGTAGAATTAAAATCGGATGGACGTGATTCAATCTCACCCGTGATGTTAAGCCTGAGAGATCTGCGCATCAAATCATCTGGCTTTAGTAAATATTGTGTTGGCCGCTCTATTATTGATCCCGATTTAAAGCGAAACAACTTTAAGCGTAAGATTAGAAGCATTGAAAAGGTAATCCACTCAAACAACATCTTGAACAACCTCAACTAGAGAGTACAGATTTCATGTTAAACATTATTAACGCCGTGTTAAATGCAAACGCAACAGACCTCCCCATCGCTGATTTAACAGCATGGGACGATCAGATTCGATTCCTTGGAATAAAACTTATTGATATAGGTGATCTCTCCATACTACTGGTCAGGTTCACGTTAAACACACTCCTCATATTCTCAATTGTACATTTTATGTATGCTAAATACAGCAAGCGCAAAGACTTCTACTTTAGCTATTTGTCTATTGGTATGGTTGTATTCTTAATGTGCTTCCTCCTGAATAACGTAAAGCTTGAGCTTGGGTTTGCTCTGGGATTATTTGCCATTTTCGGCATAATCAGATACAGAACATCTGCCATTCCCATTAAGGAGATGACCTATTTGTTCATCGTGATTGGAATTTCAGTTATGAATGCGCTTGCCAATAGTAAAGTAAGCTATGCTGAGTTGCTTTTTACCAATTCAGCCCTGGTATTTGGTTTGTGGCTCCTTGAAAAGCGGTTGATGCTTATTCATGAAGATTCCATTCGCTTGATCTACGAAAAAATCGAGAAAGTAAATGGTCTAAATGATGAGCGTCTTTTGGCTGATCTTAAAACACGGACAGGAATCAATATCAATCGGTATGAAATCCGGAAGATTGACTACCTCAAAGATGTGGCACACCTCATACTTTATTACAATTCGAATGGAAATTATAATCAAATCACACCAGGTGAAGACTATGGCCAATAGAAATCGATTCTCGATATTGAAGATTGCTTTTACTACACTATTATTAACCCCTGCCGGTCAGGCAAGTGCAAGTGATAGTAATCTAGAATCCAGAACAGCAGTGGTTCCTGGATATAAACTATCAGATCAAATAAAAGTGAGTTTATCACCAGAATTCCGGTTTGATGAAAACCTGGCACTGGACAAGTATCTTTATGAAGGTGAGGTGGACTATAAACTAAATGACATTCTAGCGCTGGGAGCAACCTACCGATTCATTGTTAACCCACGAGATGATAAAGACACGGAATATTTCAATCGTATCGCTGTCAGCATTGCTGTAAAACAAGCGTTTAATCGCTTTGAACCGGCCTTCCGTTTGCGCTATAGCAATTATGCTGATGATGATATGAAGGACAAAACATTTATGCGATATAAAACTTCGCTCAAGTATGATATTCCCAAGTGCAAAGCAACTCCAGTTATTGCGATTGAAGCATTTCAACAAGTAAACGATTTTGACTTATACAAAACACGCTACAGCATGGGTATGAGTTATAAGTTATTTAAAAAGAATTATCTCGGGATGAGTTATAAGTATGACGCTATTTCTAATAGTAATAAGAACGCACATATCCTTGGTCTCGAATATAAATTGAAAATCTGATACCATGAGGTTTTTATATTGCCGGGCTTTCATTTGCTTCGCGTAAGTTATAACTACAATTAGGTCGAGTGATTATGAAGTTATCGCATTAAATCCTACACCGGTAGTGCCCGCTACTATCTCACTCCTCAGTTAAGAAAAGTTTACCCCACTTCCCCCGCAAGGTTTTATCTCAGATAACGTCATAGTTGTTAAGGGCGAATATTATGCACAATTCGCCGGAAGGGAAGATAATGAGAGTAATGACCAGAATACATTCGATAAGTATCCCGGAAGTCAGATATACCATGCTTCCTCTGCATATCTCCCCTCAGATAACGCGAAACAAAGGAGGTTTGACCCCATGTACCCTAGATTAACAAACTACAAAAATATGAAACTGCAAATTTTCACACTTTTTCTTGCTCTGATCATTTTTACGGGCTGTGATGAAACAGCAATCTTAAATCCAACGGCAACACTCACTGACCTGGACTTTGAGCCTGATGACTGGACTTCAGCAACCCATAGCAAAAGTGCAGACCCTGATTTTGATGAAGTCTTTGATAATTCAGCCGTTAAACGCATCGACATTGTCATATCAGACGAAAACTGGCAAGCCATGCTGGATGATATGACCCAGCTTTATGGAAGTTTTGGGAGCAGTAATAGCGGTCGTCCAGGTGGTGGTGCCGGTGGTGGCGGTCTGGTAGAAGTATCTGAGGATCCAATCTTCGTTCCCGCCGATATTTTCTACAATGATATCCAGTGGTATAAAGTTGGTGTTCGCTTCAAAGGGAACTCCAGCCTGCAGAGCAGTTGGAGTAGCGGAATACTCAAACTATCATTTAAATTGGATTTTGATGAATTTGAGGATGACTACCCTCAGATTGACAATCAACGCTTTTATGGTTTCAAGAAACTTAGCTTGAAGAATAACTATTTAGACCAATCCTTTCTTCGAGAAAAAGTGACAGCGGAAATTTTCAAGGACGCCGGACTGGCCGTTTCTCATACCGCATTCTACGAGGTATATGTCAACAATGGCGAGGGTCCAGAATATTTTGGCCTCTATACCATGGTTGAAGAAGTTGACGATACCGTCATAGAAACTCAGTTTTCCAGTGATGAGGGAAACCTTTATAAACCCGAAGATACGGGTGCTACTTTTGCCAATGGGACATTTAACGAGTCAGACTTCACTAAGAAAACCAACGAAGGTGAAGCTGACTGGACTGACATTAAAAATCTCTTCACTGTACTGCATGATCAGACCAGATTGACCAACCCTGAATTGTGGAGAACCAGCCTGGATGCAATCTTTGATACAGAAGTGTTTCTGGAGTATCTGGCTGTGAATACCATCGCTCAGAATTGGGATACCTATGGTCGCATGACACATAATTATTTTCTCTATAACAATCCGGACAATGGGAAATTGACCTGGATTCCATGGGACAACAACGAAGCACTACAGGAAGGCAATATGGGTGGGTCACCCAACCTGAACTTTTCTGATGTTTCTTCAAGCTCATGGCCACTGATTGGATATCTTTATGCTGATGATGTCTACAAAGCCAAATACGACACCTATGTCAGAGAAACACGTGAAGGTGCTTTTGAACCACTCAGTATTCAGGCCAAATATAGTGAGTATGCAACTCTTGTGATGCCATATGCAACAGCGGAACAGTCAGGATACTCCTTTTTGAGTTATTCAGGACAGTTCCAAAGCGCTATTTCGACCCTGAACAATCATGCAAATAGCCGGGCCAGCGCCGTGGATAACTATTTGAATTAATGGCAGGACTATCCTGACCCACTTGAGGGAAATTACATTGAACTATGGCATAATTTTCAAACGGCAGATCGCACTCACTCTTAGCATTATTCTGATGAACAGCGGCTTGAATGCTCAGGGTTATAAGATTGTTGATACAGGACAGGCTCTGTTTTACAACAACCAAATTGAAATTTCAGCCCCTGTTCCAGGTGAATCATTTTATGGACAGGATGCCAGCATTGTGGGTCACCAGCCCTCCTATACTGAAAATGGAGATGGCACCGTGACAGACAATGTCACAGGACTAATGTGGCAGCGGAGCACTGATCTGAATGGCGATGGACTCATGAATGTAGCTGACAAACTGAGCCAGGAGGAAGCTGTGGCGGGAGCTGATACCTTCAGGCTGGCTGGCTATACGGACTGGCGCCTCCCCTCCATCAAAGAGGCCTATTCCCTATTCATGTTCACCGGTGAAGATCCCAGTGGATATGAGGGAACTGATACGGAGAATCTTACTCCCTTTGTAGATCCAGATTATTTTGATGTGGCCTATGGTGATACCGATGCTGGAGAGCGCATCATTGATGGACAGTATGCCAGCAGAACTGTTTATGTCGGGACCACCATGAATGGCGATGAAACCATGTTTGGTGTTAATTTTGTGGATGGTCGCATCAAAGGTTATCCCATGGGAGCCATGCCCGGGCAAACGGAAGACAAACAGTTTTATGTCCTCTATGTGCGTGGCAATGAAGCCTATGGCACCAACGACTTTGTAGATAATGGGGACAGTACGGTCAGTGATCTGGCTACTGAGCTTATGTGGATGCGGGACGACAGTCAGATCGGTATGGACTGGGAATCAGCTTTGATCTATGCTCAGACCAAGAATGCTGAGAATTATCTCGGATATTCTGACTGGCGTTTGCCCAACGCCAAAGAACTGCACAGCATCCTGGATTACACACGCTCACCCACCACAACCAATTCTGCCGCTATTGATCCTGTTTTTCAATGTAGCTCCATTATTGATGAAGGTGGCGAGACTAATTATCCATTTTACTGGACCAGCTCAACCCACGCCAACATGAACAATGGTGCCTGGGGAGCCTATATCTGTTTTGGAGAAGCTCTGGGCTGGATGGAGCAACCCGTTCCCCCTTTTAATGTCTCGCTCCTGGATGTCCACGGAGCTGGTGCACAACGCAGTGATCCCAAATCAGGTTCAGCTGACGACTACCCACAGGGACATGGACCTCAAGGAGATTTAGTTAGAATCGAAAATTTTGTAAGACTGGTGAGGGATATGGATATTTCAACTGGTTTGAATGATAATCCACTTGAAAAACCTGTCGGCTTTACTTTGAGCAAGGCTTATCCCAATCCATTCAACCCCTCAACAACCGTGCACTACACACTTCCTGTGGCAAACCATATTAAATTATCTCTCTTCAATCTCAGGGGTCAGGAGCTTGCACTTTTGGTCAAACAGTATCAGGCAGCAGCCAGCTATACTTTCAATATTAATGGAGGTGAACTCAGCTCTGGTGTCTATGTAGTTGTCCTGGAATCAGGAACGCAACGACTCGCACAGAAGATCACCCTGGTGAAATAGCCCTTCCCGTCTGTTAGGCCTACCTGAAGACTTTCCTTATTGCAACAGGTCAGCTCCAGCCAAGGCTGCTTCAGGTCGATCCAGATAGAACAAGGCCGTTACTGAATAATCATCGCTGCGATAGAAGTTCATCCAGCCATTGGGCAGTGTTGTGTCTGCGACGTCAGGAACTGGATCCATGTCCTGAAGCAACATAAGTCCTAGTGTGCCATCATCATTTGCATAACCCTGAGTTACGGGAATCAGCTCAGCACCCTCATCTCTTATTTTGACAACCTCAGGTCGAGATGCCCCACCCATTCTCTGGATAGTCACCCGACACTCCTCTTCAAAAAAGATGGGATCTGGAATGTGATATCGATAAAGCGTAAATCTTGGCGCTTCAGCCAAAAAGCACCCCTGGTATTGATTGATGTAGGCTTTCAAGCCCCAGGCGCTACCAGGATAATCTTCTGCCCCGGTTCCATTGAGCGTAGGTAATTCAGTGTCACCATCCAGATAGACCTTCACTTCTCCTTCACCCCACCAGGTGTCTTTGTACATGGGATTGGTGATAATCCCTATATGACTCCCAAGAAAGCGACCCTTGCCCTGCACTTTGGGGAGAATCTCAAAATCAACTCCCAGTTCATTTTCCTGCTCACGGTGCCAGGAAGCATGGAAATACAACATGTCCTCATCATGTTCTGTCAGCACAAAGTTGATGTCGTAGAAAAGCAACCTCAGATGGTTGTCGCTGGTGTTGGTCAGTTGAACCTTTGCCCCTGTTTTAAATGGCATAGGGATAATGCAATTAAAGGAACGCCCCTCTGGGTCGGAAAAGAGTGCATTTTCAAAGGGAATGGAGTGTCCCAGGACATCTCCAAAGAAATCGCCCATGGGAACAGAGACAGCCGGCGTCTCCGATCCATCCCAGAACATCTCCAGTTTCAAAGCCCGCATCATCTCCTCATTACGTTCTGTGCAGGTGATCCACATACGTTGAATAATACCACTTCCCTGGATATCCATTAAGGTTTTGGTTTCTCCTGCCAGAACCTGATCGAAGGCATGTCCTTTGGCTCCTTTGTTCCAGGTCCCCCCTGCACCTTTGGCCGCAGTGGGATTCTCAAAGCTGGCCCAGCGTGCTGAGACACCAGACTGAAAAGTGAACAGCTGACCAGAGCCAGTAGAATTCTGTTCCCCACACTCACAGGCAACGAAAACTAAAACGACACATAGAATCAAGGCCTTCTTCATGAAAATATTCCCCTTATATAATTATCATTTGAAATCGGCATAAGATAGGGTTTGCCAATTGACAGTTAAACCATTGGTTTTTGATTCGGTTGATTTTATCACAATTAATCTTAGCATCTTGCATGTCACTTCTGGAAATAATATTGTTGTCAATTGGGCTTGCAATGGATGCCTCAGCCGTTTCCATGGCAGCAGCCGCAGCTGGTTCTGCAGCCAACCCGCGGGCTGTGTTCCGGTTGGCCTTTCATTTTGGGCTTTTCCAAGCAGTGATGCCCGTTCTGGGGTGGTTACTCGGAGCAACTTTTGTGGACTACATCACATCTTGGGATCACTGGATCGCGTTCGGACTGCTGGCAGTCGTCGGAGGTCGCATGATCTTCTCCGGACTGGACAACTCAGAAGACCGGATGTTCGTCGATCCTACCAGGGGCCTGACGTTAATCACCTTGAGCATTGCCACCAGTATCGATGCACTGGCCGTGGGACTCAGCTTCTCAGTATTAGAAATGGATATCCTCATTCCCTGCCTACTCATTGGTGCAATTACTATAGTCTTATCCATGGTTGCAGTTCGCCTGGGGAAAGTGGCCGGCAAAATGCTGGGTAAGCGAGTGGAAATCCTGGGTGGTTTAATATTACTTAGTATTGGACTCAGGATTCTATTTGTGCATATGACCTGAGTGCTTGTGCCAGGATATTTATTGTAGTTCACCCATCAGTTCTATTGAAAATATTTGTAACTCGATTCATCAATAGTACCAACTTTTTCTTATATTCCTCACATTGAATTAATGTTGTCGGGATCACTCGGGTATAATCATGCATTGGATCAGCACTTAAATTGAATTATCGAAAAATCATATTTGCCACCCTGACCGCCCTTATTCCAATATTATTACTGGCAATAGTAGAAGCTTCCTTATGGTTGTTGAATGCTTTTCCCCAGCCGCCACTCTTTATAGAAAAACAAATCAGTGAAGTTAAGCAGATCGAAATCAATGCTCAGGTGGGCGAACGCTATTTCAACAAGCGAGTCATGCCGGTGCCAAATCTTTATCCACAGAGATTCAGCGCCGAGAAAAGCTCTGGAGCGCTGAGAGTATTCTGTCTGGGGGGATCCACTACGGCCGGATTTCCATATGAAATGAATGTACCCTTTCCCCAGCAACTTGAATTCATGCTTAAAAATAATTATCCCGACCAGGAATTTGAAATTATCAATATGGGTCTCTCGGCAATCAACAGCTTCACAGTAGTTGACTGGATTCCTGAGATTCTTGATCAGTCCCCGGATCTAATCATCCTCTATATGGGACATAACGAGTTTTACGGTGCTTATGGTACTGGCTCAACTATCTCAATGGGGCACAATGGTCGCTTTATTCGCCTGGCTCTCAAACTTCAGAAATTGCGGTTGATGCAAATGATGAAATCCATCCTTCGTAGCAGCGGATCCACACCATCTATCCAGGATAACCCAACCCTTATGGAAAAAGTCATCGATGACAGGTTCATTGAGACCAATTCCATTCTGCGCATGAAAACACATGAAAATTTTGCAGGCAATTTGAATGTAATCCTTAATGCCTGTAAATCGGCCAATGTACCAGTTATACTGAGCAATCTGACCAGCAATATTAAGGATCAATTTCCCCTGGACATTACCTCCGCTTCTGCAAGGGAAACCACCAAAGCACTTGAGCTTTATCAAAAGGGATTAAAAGAGTTCAACCAGGGTGATACAGCTACGGCCTACATCTCCCTCTCCAGAGCCCGCGATACTGATGAAGTGCCATTCCGCGGCAATGCCCCCCTCAATGATATCATTAGGGACCAGGCTGATAAATTCCAGCTACAATTTGTCGATATGGAAAATGCTTTTAGAGTTGCTTCACCCACGGGTTTACCGGGTAATAACCTATTTTGCGATCATTTACACCCTAATCCATTAGGCTATCACCTTATGGCAAAACAGTTTTACCAAGCCCTTGCCCAAACAGAACTTTTACCGGCTGTGCCTGAGCCCTTTTCATCGGATCAACCACTCCTGGTAACTGACCTTGATTGGGAAATTGGTGAATTGAGAATATACAAATTGCTCCATCGCTGGCCTTTTGGAAACCAGACAGTGAAGTACTCTGATTATGTGCCTCAAATAGATTCAGCCACAACTGAGATAGCCAAAAGTTATTTGTTTGATCACAACATCTGGGTAAAAGCTCACGGTGATATGGGATATTACTTCTGGCAGCAAAAGGAGCCTTCCAAGGCTGCCCTGGAATACCAGGCCATCATCACCTTGTTTCCTGACCAAATTGAGTATTACGGTCGCCTGGTTGAGTGTGCAAAGGTCACCGGCCAATGGGATCTGGTCAAACATACTTGCGAACAAGCCTTAGAGATCGCAGAAGCAAAAGGCATGTTTTATTATCATCTCGCCCTTTCCCAAAGGATGGCGGGGAAATTGAAATCAGCAATTAGCAATATGCAAAAGGCTGCAGATGCACCTGAACTCACCCGCGGTCAATCTGTAAATGTTTATTATTCACTTGCACAACTGCTGGTGGATGCAAACAAGCCCATGGATGCCAAAATAGTCCTGGATGCTCTTATTCAGCAAGCACCCGACTCCCAGCGCGCTCGGGAATTGCTCAACAAGCTTAACACAATGCTGAATTGATACAGCTAGCCCTTACGTAAAACTTCTTCAGCTTCAATCTGACGGAAGACATCATGCAGGAAATCCACATAGATATCCTCTGTCTTTCGAATTTCAGTATGGAATGGATAGACGGGAAGTAGCAATGCCTCAACCCACTTGGTGGTATTGGCACTTCGCGAATAGGTATTGATTAAGCGACCTTCACTATCAAACACTTCCACATCCAGATAGTATTCTTGAGTGTATGGAATGGGAAGGAGAGTGAGTGAGATAACTGATCCGATTGTCCCCAGAAAATATTTACTGAATGACTTTTCCTTACGAATCTCTATGGCGATTCGTATTTCATAACTGGTCATGAGTGAGTCTTTGAGTTTGATTCGCTCGGGGTCCGACATATCTGAAGAGAATTCAGTAAAGGCGGCGTAGCGATTCAGATTTGAAAACTCTTTGGTAGCATCCAGCAGGATATCATCATAGCCTCTGATGATCTGATATTTGTTTTGAAGTTTTGGCACAGCATCCAGCCCTCTGGTTTGTACCAGGTGCCTGGACATGAATAGCACATCCACAGGTTCAGCCCCTATTGTCTTATCCTGCTTAAGACCGCTGGCACCCTCCATTTCTGTCCTGAAAGTTGCGCAGTTTGAGATCATCAACAGTACACTGAGAACGAGAAAAAAATGTTTCGTCTTCATTTTTGCTCCCTTGTTTATGGAATCACCGGAAGGCCTATGGATTCCGTTGCAGTGTTATTGCGCCTGGACGCATGGTAAAATCAAAGATGTAGTTATTGGCGATATGGAAATCACCTTCTGAGATATCATCATTTACTTCATTTAATAAGAATGTGATTCGCTTCTTCTCGAAATCTTTACTGTGATCAATTTTGCCGAGCAATGTCGCTTTTATCATGTAGCCATCGTTCCAGGTATCCACTTCTATTTCGCCATCCACAATTTCAGCATTACCCACAGTCCCAGTAATTTCTATTTCAGGACTCACACGCAGGGTAAAACGAAGGGTCCCCAGTTGATTATTCATATCCGTATTGTAGAAGTGGCCGTCCCCGCTCCAGTCACCAATAAACTGAGCAAAGGCGCTCTCGTCGGCCTGGTCACCTGCGAACACCAGGCAAGTCAGAATAGGCAAAAGGATTAGCTTGACGCTCTTCTTCATGCTTCCACCTCCTGCATTTTGTTGCGCAGTAAAATTATACCGCTGGTCAAGAGTGGTCCAATGAATAGGACAATCACCATACCTCGACCTTTTTCAAGTGGATTGGGTCCGAAAACCCGGTACAGGTCAAACATGTAGATAAAGAAACAGGAAGAGATTACCAGCAATAAACCAGCAATTCGGGGCCATTTCTGCGCGATGTAAGCCAGGAGAAAGAAGGGCACAGCCAACAGTGATTGCATGATCATGGCAATCAAGTCATTAAGATTACCTGCAATGTTGAAGATCAACCATACCGTTCCAAAGGCGTTTAGTACACGGGTCACTGTTTTTTGGGGCCCCCAATATGACAGGAGTGAACTTAGAAACCATGTAAACCAGAGAACAGCCAGAATGAGCGATACCATTACTTCCGGTTCTCCCACGTTTCGCTCACCTGAACGCAAGTATGACACCATGAGAAAAGTGAACAGCCCTGCTGTGAGAAAGGCGTGGTATCCTGCACGGCGGGCAGCGCGGCGCTGAAATTCATCCTGGTCATTCAGGATACCAATTTCTCTGAGGATGCCAGGTCCAAAGGTTCCCAGGGCAGCCAGTGATAAGAAGCCCCAGTTAATCTCTGAGAGCACAAAACCAAGGATCACCATAACACCTGCTACCAGAGTACCATGGGCGGGGTGCCAGTCTAAACGATCAAGGAACTTTCGAATCATATCACTACTCCTTTAGCTCAAACATCTCTTCTACACTAGCGCCCAGGACCTGGGCTAAACGCAAGGCCAGTCCCACTGATGGTGTATAGCGACCTTTTTCAATTGAGAGGATAGTTTGTCGGGTTGTCCCCACTTTTTCGGCGAGCTGTTCCTGGGTTAAATCACCGGCTTTCAGCCGACACAATTTCAAATTGTTTTTTATGTCATACTTGGGTCGCATAAAACTAATATACAATAAACCATACATTATGGAAAGTTTATTTTACTTTTACGCCTAAACATTGAGCTCAGCTACTGGAGTTGTGATTGGAAAAAGGGAGTTTTGTCAAAAAGACCCTAACCTTTTTGATAAAACGGTGTCAAAGTTATGTTGTCGCCGTAAATAATAATGGATCCCGCAAGTGATCCACCAAATATATAGGAATTTCGTATGTTTCGTCCCACCCAACCGACTGTAGTTCTGATTGGAATTCTGCTTTTCGCATCAATTGTCTTCCCCCAACGACCCCAGGGTTCTGGAATGAATCGAGGGAATCGTCCCAGCTCAGGAATAATGGGCAAGGTACTTGATGATATCACCGGTTCACCCATCCAGTATGCCAACATCATGCTGCTTAACAGTGACACTGATGAGGCTGTCACCGGTACTATCTCAAATGAAAAAGGACGCTTCCATATCTCCCCGGTAAAACCAGGTAAATATTATGTTACCATCAAATTCATGGGTTACGAAGAGTTACGGATTGACAGCCTGACCATAACTTTTGCCACCCCTATGGCCCGCTTGGGTGAAGTTTTTATTAAACCGGCCCAGTTGGAAGGTGAATCCGTTGTTGTGGAGCGGGAACGCACCACCATGGAATACAAGATTGACAAAAAGGTCATCAACGTCGGTCAGGATCTGACATCCAGCTCCGGGACTGCCGTAGAGGTTCTGGAGAATGCTCCCTCCGTTCAGGTAGATATAGAGGGCAATGTTGAACTCAGAGGAAGCAGCAACTTCACTGTGCTCATTGACAATCGTCCCTCCATTCTGGATGCCAATGATGCCCTGCAAACCATTCCCGCCAGCACCATCGACAATATCGAGATCATTACCAACCCCTCTGCAGCCTATGACCCTGATGGTGTCACTGGTATCATTAATATCATTACCAAGAAGAGCAAGCTTGAGGGTGTTAGCGGCATCGCCAACCTGAATGCTGGGATGTTGGGACAACTGGGTGGGGACTTCCTGATTAACTATCGTAACCATCGATATACTGCCTACATCAGTGCAGCTTATCACTCTAGAGTGTACGAAGGATCTGATTCATCATTTACTCGGACCACCGTCAATGGCAACAACAACTATGTTGAACAGGTCGGAGATCGTCGATTTGAGCATGGCGGTTATCGGATTCGAACAGGAATAGACTTCAACCTGACGAAAAAAGACATTCTTGGCCTGCAGTACTCCATGGGCAATCGGGGTTTTGAACGGGGCGGTACCAATACATTTAAACAATATTCTGACCTTATGACTGTTCCCTTCGAGTCCAGTACAGAAGCAAGCTCTGAAAGAGGGGGTCATTATTCACAGGTCGCAATCAATTATGAACATCAGTTCAGTTCTCCCACCCACCGTCTTGAAGCAGAGCTCAGCTTCAGCCCCAGGGAGGCGGATGAAGAAAGTCTCACGGAACAATTCAATGTTCTAGGAGAACAGGTGAGTGGAACGCTGACAACCGAAAAGGGACCGACTGAACGGATGCGTTTTAAACTCAGTTATGAGCAACCCTTTGCCAATGAAGGCAAGATCGATGCGGGTTATCAGATAAAGCACGGGCTTTCTGTTGATGAGAGTGGCTTGCAATCATGGGATTCACTGACTGCGACCTACATTGAAGATGTCACTTATGATCATGATACGGACTACGAACGTGATATCCACTCGACCTATGCTACCATCTCAAACAATTTTGGGAAACTGGGAGTACAGGCAGGATTCCGGGCTGAATATACCTACCGGAATATTGCCGTAGCTGGCGGAGACTCCTACAGCATCGATCGCTGGGATTACTATCCTACTCTGCATCTGTCCTACAGTATTACACCCACCCAGAAATTCATGGCCAGTTACTCCAAACGAGTTCGTCATCCTCGCGGGTGGTACCTGGAGCCCTTCGAAACCTGGATGGATGCTTACAATGTTCGTATGGGAAATCCAGGTCTCCAGCCCGTTTTCTCCAATTCCATTGAAGCTGGCTACATGCAGTATTTCGGAAAGAACATGCTCTCTGCAGAAATCTATTCCCGTGAAGCCACCAATCTCATCGAGCGCATCCAGACCGTCTATGGCGAAAACATCATCCTGCACTCCTTTGACAATGTGGGTAACTCACTGTCATTGGGTAGTGAGGTGACCCTGCGTATGCTTCCTGCTAAATGGTGGGATTTTAACCTCATGGGTAACCTCTACCACTATGAGATCCATGATCAGCCCGAGATCTATACTCAGGGCCTTGAAAGCACGAACTGGAGTATGAGGTTCAATAATAATTTTACCATTAACAAGATGATCAAGCTGCAGATGAACGCCATGTATAACAGTCCATCTGTGACGGCTCAGGGTGAGCGTGAAGCCATGTTCTTTCTGAATGCGGGTGCTCGATTGACCCTTATTGAGAACAAATTGAATGCCACCATCAATGTCCGGGATATTCTGGATACCGGTGATCATGAGAATATCTCAGAGGGGACCGACTTCTACCGTTATCAGTTCTCCGACAGGGTGGCACCTGTTGTATCTGCATCTCTGAAATACACATTCAATAATTACCGTTCCCGAGACCGGAATGGCAATGGGATGAATGGTGGCGAGAGTGCTGAAGGAGATGATTTTTAGCAACAGGATTTCCAAATTTTTAAAAAAAAGAAAGAGCCCTTAAACGAGGGCTCTTTTTTTGTGCGATTCAAGTATGTGTTTAAAAATATTGGAGTACAAATTAATCTTTTGGGGTCACAAGATCCTTTACTGAATTCAGGAACAGTTCAACATCAAAAGGCTTTTCAAAGGTCTGGTCTGCGCCAAATTCCTGAGCATGTTTCAAATAATCTAGGTGACCTGAAGCACGGTATCCAGACATGGCGATAATCTTCACATCGGGATGAGAGCGGCTCACTTTGCGAACCAACTCCAAGCCTTCCATGCCGGGCATAATTATATCAGTAATAACCAGATCAAAACCATGTTCATCAAGTAATTTCATGGCGACCAAACCATTTGATGCGGTTTTAACTTCACAATTTATCTCCTCCAGCAATGCGCTGATGAGATGAATCATAGTTTCATCATCGTCTATTACTAATACCCTGGGAGTCTGCACAAGATTCATGGCCTTTTTCATTGGTTGTTGACTAAGATAGGGTTCCATATTCAAAATACATCCCTTTTTCTTTGCAACCACGTCAAGTGCTTCAATTATTGATATCAAATTTCCTCCAGCCAGCCTCGGTTCATAGAATGAGACTTGAATTTATACACCTCAATATTTCAATAGTTATGCCAATTCTAGAGACAGTTTCTAAATAGTTAATATTAAGGGAGATACAAACTTCAGGTTTTCATCTGCTCACAGAATCCAGAGCAAGTTGTAACGCGTAGTTGACAAAGAATCAACTCAATTGAATAATTATTTGACATAATCAACCATGTAATGAAAGGAGAAATTTATACTTGAACTCGGAAAGATTGTGACTATTCTAGATACGTGATGATGAGCAATGTAAATATTGAATCTTTCTTTTTTGATTCCGTGGGCAATCAAGCCCCTGGATTAAATGATACGTGGAGGTATACCCTCACATAGAATTATTGCACTAACAGTCACTGCCTAGTTATTCAAACCCCACTTATCAGACAATGATAGTGGGGTTTTTTTGTGCTATTGAGATAAATATAAACACGGCCACTTCGCCATATATGCTTATGGGTAACGCCGAAAAATCAGACCATAACAACCAGAAAAGGGGTTAAAAATGAATCTGAAGGACATGGTAAAACAAGGACAGAAAGTAAGTATCCGCTTTTATAGCAGAGGGAGCTTGTGGTATATCACTGATAGTGGTTTTGAATTCCCGGTTCCTGTCAATGACAGAACCGAGGTGGGCAATGCTACCTTCCTGGCTGAAGACAAAGCCATCTATTTCATGCGCTATATTCGCAAGCATATAAAATTTTTGGAAGATGCCCGCGAGGAAGCTAAACGGAGACAATAAGTGATAAAAAAAGGCAGATAAATTCTGCCTTTTTTTTGTGCATTCTCTTCAGATAATTGGTTGTTTGGATTCTAATTATATTGTAATTACTTTAATTAACCGTATTCCAGTTGGTTTGAACCCACAACGTTTACAGCACTGGAGAAGGGCTAGCAACTAAAATGAATTATTACAGGCACGAATATTTCGATTTCCTTCCCGGTGCACTGATTGAAGTGGATCTCACTGATCAGAAAATTATTTATATGAACAGAATGGCCTCCTTTCTGTTTGGCTACTCCCCTGACGATATTGAAACTGGCATTGCGGCTGAAACCATCTTCGAAACCAGAGCAGAATATCTGCGAGCAAAAAAGCTTACCGAGTCATTCGGTGGTGATAGTTATAATAATGCGACTCCATACTCACCACATGAGGCACAAGACCTATACGATTTTAAATTAAAGAAAAAAGATGGACAACCCTTTCTGGGGGAGTGTCAGGGCTCATTTGTTTTGACCAAATCTGGTGTACCAAAAGGGGTTAGAATCTACATTCGCGACCTCACTTCTCCCCGTCAGATTGAATCTGCATTGCTGGAAAGTGAAGCCAAGTATAAACTGCTCGTTGAACAATCCTCCGATCTCATATTTCTCATAGGTGCTGATGGAGTTATTCTGTCCGCAAACCAGGCAACCACACGTAATCTGGGGCTAACGGAAGAAGCAATCACTGGCAAGAAACTGGGGGGAATTTTTCCAGCAGAAACGGCATCGGAAATTAATGAATATTTCAGCCAAATTTTTAAAAATGGTCAGGGTAAGACCTTTGAAACAGCCCTACCAGGTAGCAACAATAAGATCTGGATCAGCACAGCCCTGAACCCCGTGAAGAATGACACTGGAAAAGTAACAGCTGTACTGGGTGTTAGTCGGGATATTACAGATTACAGGGTGGCTTCAGATGAACTCAAGCGCAGTGAAAAAAAATATCGCGATCTCTTTGAAAAGTCAAAAGATGCAATCCTGATCATTGAAAACCGCAAGTTTGTAGATTGTAACCAGGCTGCCATAGATATGCTCAAGTACGAAAATAAAGCCCAATTTTTAGAGACCCATCCTTCCCAATTGTCTCCTGAGCTCCAACCCGATGGCAGGAGTTCAGCAGAAAAAGCAGAAGCCATGATGACCCAGGCTGTGGAACAGGGAAACCATCGGTTTGAATGGGAACACAAGCGTTCTAATGACGAAGTGTTTCCAGTAGAAGTACTACTGACCAGCATATCGACCGACCCAAAAAACGAAATTATTCACACAATCTGGCGAGACATTACCCAGCACAAGCTGGCGGAATTAGCCCTCAGGGCTGAGAAGGAATTCACAGAGACAGCACTCAAGGCCCAGCTGGATACGTTTTTCCTCTTTGATCCAGCATCAGGTAAAGCTATTCGATGGAATAAGACTTTTAGTGCGTTGACTGGATATTCCGATGAAGAGATAAGTCAACTAAAAGCCCCGGATGCATACTATAGTCCTCAGGATTTGGAACTAGCAGCAGCTACCAGTGAAGCGGTGCTGGCCTCCGGAAAGGGTACAGTTGAGTTGGAATTAATATGTAAAGATGGACGACGAGTTCCCACTGAGTACAACATTGCGGTGTTACGAGATGGGCAGGGTAAACCCCAATATTTCATTTCGATTGGACGTGATATAACCAATCGTAAACGGGTTGAAAGTGCTCTGGAGAAACGAATAATTGCCCTTACTCAACCCCTTGATAACACGGACCATATAAACTTTGATGAATTGTTTAATGTCCATGATATCCAACAATTGCAGGATGAGTTTGCAGAAGCCACAGGGGTCGCTTCAATTATCACACGAATTGATGGCACGCCCATAACCAAACCCAGTAATTTCTGTAGGCTGTGTTCAGATATAATCCGGAAAACAGAACTAGGGCAGTCCAATTGTTTTAAATCAGATGCAATCCTGGGAGCCATGAACCATGATGGAGCGACCATCCAACCCTGTATGAGTGGTGGGCTCTGGGACGCTGGTACCAGTATCACAGTTGATGGTAAACATATTGCGAATTGGCTGATTGGACAGGTCAGAGACTCTACCCAGACCGCAGAAAGTATGCGGGATTACGCCAGGGAGATTGGTGCTGATGAACAAGAAGCGGTTGATGCCTTCAATGAAGTTCCCGCCATGTCAAAAGAACAATTTACTGCTGTTAGTCAGTTTTTATATACACTAGCCGGTCAATTGTCGAATTCAGCCTATCAGAATGTACGCCAGGCTCGATTTATTTCTGAAAGAAAGGAAATTGAAGCAGAGCAACTCAGGTTGCAGGAGCAATTGCATCAATCCCAAAAGCTAGAAGCCGTTGGCACCATGGTCAGCGGAATTTCACACGAGTTAAATAACATCCTGCAGAGCATGTTTCTGCATGGTGAAATCATATTGGATCAGTTAAGTGATGAAGCCCTTCTAAACAGCATGCAACACTTGCTCAAGGACGGATACCGAGCCCGAGACATTGTCAAACAAATATTAACTTTCAGCCGAAAAACAAATCTGGAGGTCAAGCCTCAGTTCCTTCAAAACATTCTGCTTGATGTGTTGTCACTGGAAAGGGCCTCACTTCCTGCAAACATTAACATTAAACACGATGTAGATATGAACTGTGGAACTATTCTTTGCGATACTACCCAGGTTCATCAAATCCTAATCAACCTATGTAACAATGCTTACCACGCCATGGAAGAAAAGGGCGGAACATTACATGTAAGTCTAAGTCAACTCCAAAAAACCACCGACACTAACCAGACCGATACCGAGCTGCTTGAATTGGTCATCAGCGATACCGGGCAGGGAATGGACAAAAAAACTTTGGATAGAATGTTTGACCCCTTCTTTACTACTAAAAAGCTTGGTGAAGGTACTGGTCTAGGTCTATCTGTGATCCATGGAATCGTGGAGATGATGGATGGGCAAATTTTTGTCAGCAGTGAACTTGGGAAGGGGACTACTTTCAGCCTCTTATTCCCTCTGGCAAAGAATACTTCGGAAGTGTTGGAGAAATCTAAACCCAGCCAATATGAAAGTAAATTCAAGTCGATTTTGCTCGTAGATGACGAAGTGAGTATCCGCACGTCATTGCAAAATGTACTCAGCCGAAAGGGTTTCACGGTACAGGTCGCCACTGATGGCAGCGAAGCGCTGGAAATATTCAATAAAAACCCTGAATCATATGATCTCATAGTGACTGACCTTTCCATGCCCAGGATGTCAGGTCTTGAATTCGTCAGAGCGATAAGGGCAACTGGTTCAACCATCCCAATTATTCTTTCAACGGGTCAGTTGGGAGTGGAGAATGAAAAAGAGTTGCGCGGGGCCGGAATCAACAATTTTATTCAGAAACCCTGGACCGCCAAACAACTCATGCAAAAGATGAGGGACCTGGAGCGTTAACGCACACCTTTTTTCCAATGCGCTGAATTTCCCAAGCAGGCAGTCGTACTAGTTCAATTAGAGGAGTGACCACTCTGGCAAACAGTATTCGAACGGACCCACCTATTTCAGTAGACCTTCTACCTCTGCCATACTCCACCGCCGGGTACCATCCAAGACAAGGGCGTCCGGATGATCGAGCAACCATTCATCATGAAGGTCCTCAAGATTCTTTAAATAGTCAAGAGGCATCTGTTGCTCTTCATTTCGACCACGTTTTTTGATACGCTCCAGACACACTTCGGCAGGAGTTCGCAGGTAGATGATTTTATTAGGCTCTTCACAGTAGTTTTTCGCTAAAAATTCCCAGAGTTGCTGATAGACCTGCCACTCAGAATCATTCATGGCACCACCAGCGTACAGGTTTTTTGCAAAGACGTTGCGATCTGTATAGATAGAACGCTCAAGGACAACTCTGTCCCCTTGAACTTTCTCAAGAATCTCTGACCAGGTTTTGGCCCGTGTAGTAAAAGCCATGATCTGAAAAGTGAATGACCAGCGGGGCATATCAGTATAGAACATCTCAAACAGATTGTTGGCAAATCCATCCCGCCAAGTATCTACCGGTTCTTCCAAAAACTCGAAATGACTGGATGCTTTTAGAATATTTCCAAGGCTGGTTTTTCCTGCCCCGATGTTGCCTTCCAGGAGAAACATTGACCTGCCATCTCCAATTTTTCCTGCATTTTCGCCCATAATTATCAAGACCTATTGGTTACCCACATGATTTTGTGGTGATTGTTCACTTGCCATCCGAAGCAGGGATATTTTTGTGAAGTGACATTGAAAAGTTCTTCATCAGTTCTACTCCATGCCGCTTAATCTAATCAGGAACGGTCCAGTTGAAACGATAGGATATACAAAGTAAAAACCGATGCTTCTAGTCGGGCTATTGGACCGGAGGCTGAGGTTCTCGGAGCCTGTTTTTACTGACGTTTCCATGTGATAAAGATTGTTCATTTCGGACGGGGACGTGAACCAGCATCAATTGAAACTAAACAATTCGTCCAGTTCATTCTATTCGTTGTTGTAAGCAGGTTGAAACTTGAAATCAGAAAGTTGAAATTCCCACCCGTCTTTGCGAGGAGGAACGACGCGGCAATCTCTCTTTTGCTTTTAGACACGATTTTCACTAAAGCGTCGAATGCACACGAAT